>JAVBYK010000308.1 GCA_030824095.1 bacterium | reverse complement strand
GCACGGCGCAGCCTGCAGTTGCAACTGTTGACCCGTCGCAACGATGCGCCACCGGCGCAGACCTGGGGGCAGGATGCGGCATCCGTGCTGGCCGGCCCTTTCAGTGCGCCGGCAGCGCGGCGCGTGCAAAACGTGCTGAAGGTCCTGCTGAAGAAGTAGCAGCACGCCGCCGCAGTGCGGTCGGTTGTGGAAGAATGGGTTGCCCGCCACGGCGGGCGGGTTTCTTTTTCAAGGGGGATCTGTGGAATCCATCGAAGACCTGCTGCGCCGTCTTGAGCGACTCAATGCCATTGGTGCCGCGCTTTCCAAGGAGCGCGACATTACCCGTCTGCTGGAAAACATTCTGGTGGCAGCCAAAACCATCACCCACGCGGATGGTGGCACGCTGTACCGGGTGACCGAAGACGGCAAGGCCCTGCGCTTCGAGATACTGAAGACCGACTCGTTGAAAATTGCCATGGGCGGCACGTCGGGGCGTCCCATCGATTTTCCCAACCTGCCGCTGTACGACGCGCAGGGCAAGCCCAACGATTCACTGGTGGCCGCCTATTCAGCCATCCATAGCCAGACGGTCAATATCGCAGACGCCTATACCGCGCCGAATTTCGATTTCTCCGGCACGCGCCAGTTCGATGCGCGAACCGGTTACCGGTCCCAGTCGTTCCTGTCCGTGCCGATGAAGGACCATGAGGGCGATGTGATTGGCGTGTTGCAGTTGCTCAATGCCACGCCTGACCCGGATCGCGGGGTAGTGCCGTTTTCTACTTCGGACCAGAGTCTGGCGGAATCACTCGCGTCGCAGGCGGCCATTGCCATTACCAACCGCAACCTGATGTCGCAGCTGGAAACGCTGTTCGAGTCGTTCATCAGCCTGATCAATCTGGCGATTGACGAAAAATCGCACTACACCGGTGGCCACTGCCAGCGGGTTCCTGCGCTGACGATGATGCTGGCCGAGGCGGTGAATGCCCATAACAGTGGACCGCTGGCGGCGTTCTCGATGGATGACCGCGATCGCTACGAACTCAAAATTGCCGGCCTGTTGCACGACTGTGGCAAGGTGACGACGCCTGTGCATGTGGTGGATAAAGCCACCAAACTGCAGACGCTGTTCGACCGTATCGACCTGATCGACACCCGCTTTGAGGTGCTCAAGCGCGATCAGGAAATTGCAGCACTGCGTGCGCAATTGGCCATGCGGGAGCAAAAGGACGCCACTGGCGAGGCCAGCCTGTGGACCGAAGCCCGCGAGAGGATCAACGCCCTGGATGCGGATCGTGATTTCTTGCGCACCGTGAATCTGGGGGCCGAGTCCATGAAGGACGGTGACCTGCAGCGCGTGCGCGATATTGCCCAACGGTACACGTGGCGCAATGTCAATGGTCTGGAGTCTGAGGCGCTGACGACCGACGAGGTCGAGAACCTGACGATTCGGGCCGGCACCTTGACCGCTGCCGAGCGCGACATCATCAACAACCACATCGTGGCCACGATCAAGATGCTGGAGCAGTTGCCCTGGCCCAAACACCTCAAGAATGTGCCGGAGTATGCCGGCGGCCACCACGAACGCATGGATGGCAAGGGCTACCCCAAGGGGCTCACGCGCGACCAGATGTCCGTGCAAGCGCGGGTCATGGGGATTGCCGATATCTTTGAGGCCCTCACGGCGCGAGACCGGCCTTACAAACAGGGCATGAAACTGTCCCAGGCCATGGGCATCATGCACAAGTTCCGTACGGGAGGACACATTGACCCGGACCTGTTTGATATTTTTGTTCAGGAGGGTGTCTACCTGCGTTACGCCCACCAGTTTTTGGACCCCTGGCAGATCGATACGGTGGACCCGAAGGCCTGGGCCTAGGCTGCGCTCTGGCCACCGGCCATGCTGGGCGGGATGCGCTCCACGGTAAAAGACTCGGTTGAAGCCGTTTCACAGCGGCGCAGGCGCAACACGTCGGCCCTCTGTGGCCGTGCCCCCAGGTCCCAGTCGCTCAAAACCAGCCGCTCCCTGCCGGCGCCCAATGGATGCGTGGCCGGTTTGTGCGTGTGGCCATGGACCATGTGGCCTGCGCCGTGGGCTTGCAGCAGGGCATTCGCTGCCGCGAAATCTACGTCTGCGTAGACGGTTTCACTGCGCTTGCGGGCTTCGCTTTGTGCCCGCAAAGACATGGCAATCGCCAAACGTTCTGTCAGGGGGCGGTCAAGGAAGTTGGTCTGCCATTCGGCGCCGCGCACCTGGGCGCGAAATTGCATGTAGTCGGTGTCGTCCACACACAGGGCATCACCATGCGTCAGCAGCCAGCGTGCACCGGCAAACGTCAAAACGGTGGGGTCTTCGAGCAACGTGCAGTTGCAGGCGGCGGCTAGGGCCGGACCCATCAGGAAGTCGCGGTTGCCGCACATGATGTGCACATCCATGCGCGTACTTGCCGCGCGCAACACCTCGGCACACTGGCTTTCAAAGCCGTTTTCCTGGGGCAGGACATCATCGCCCACCCAGACTTCAAAGATATCGCCGAGCAGGAAGACCGCGTCGGCCACGGTGGTCTGGATATAGCGCTGCCAGGCCGCAAAGGTCTGGGGCTCAGACGCCTGCAGATGCAGGTCCGAAATGCAATCGATGCAACGCCAGCGGGATGGCGCGTGGAGTTCCATCCCGCAACCGGCTTGGCTTAGAGGGCGACGGCTTTTTCGATCACGACGTCATCCTTGGGCACGTCGTCATGAAAGCCCTTGCGGCCGGTCTTGACGGCCTTGATCTTGTCGACCACGTCGGTGCCGGAGATCACCTTGCCGAACACGGCATAGCCCCAGCCCTGCGCGCTGGGTGCGGTGTGGTTCAGGAAGCCGTTGTCGGCCACGTTGATGAAGAACTGGGCGGTGGCGGAGTGGGGGTCGCCGGTGCGCGCCATGGCCACGGTGTAGTTGGCGTTCTTCAGGCCGTTGTTGGCTTCATTCTGGATCGGCGCATCGCAGGACTTCTGGTTCATTCCGGGTTCCATGCCGCCACCCTGGATCATGAATCCGGGAATGACGCGGTGGAAGATGGTGTTGTTGTAGTGGCCCTTGTTCACATAGGACAGGAAGTTGGCCACCGACAGGGGTGCCTTGTCCTGATCCAGTTCCAGGGTGATCACGCCGTAGTTGGTGATGTGGAGTTCGACTTGGGGGTTGCTCATGATTTATTTCACCAAAGTGGCGGAGTTGATAACAATTTGTGTTTGCGGGACATCACCTGGCCCGGTGGGTACCAGTTTGATTTTATGGATCACGTCCATGCCGCTGGTCACCTTGCCGAAAACGGTGTAGCCGTCAGCAGGGCCTTTGGCATTCAGGAAGTCATTGTTCTTGACGTTGACAAAGAACTGCGCCGTGGCGGAATGGGGGTCGCTGGTGCGGGCCATGGCAATCGTGCCCACGTCATTCTTCAGGCCATTCTGCGCTTCCAGCGGAACCGGTGGGCGCGTGGGCTTTTCGCTCATGGAGGTCGTGTAGCCGCCACCCTGAACCATGAAGTTGTTGATCACGCGGTGGAAGATCGTGCCGTCGTACTGCTTGGCCTTGACGTACTGCAGGAAGTTATCGACCGTCTTGGGTGCCTTGTCGGGGTAGACCTCGACCACAAAGTCGCCCATGCTGGTCTGGAACTTGACCTGCGGTGCGGCCTCCGCCAGCACGGTGGCCGGAGCCAGAGCGATGGCCAGGCTGGCGATCAGAGCACGGCGGCTCCATGTGTTCCATTGCTTCATTGTCAAATCACTCCTTCAAAGAAAATTTTCCACTGGTTTTCCTGGCGAATCCAGTATTGGCGTTTGGTCCAGCCCACCCGCGTGCCATCGGCCACTTCGCCAAAGGTCACGACCATGGTGTCATTGGCGTCGGTCCAGCGCAGGTAGGACACATCCTTGAGCTGGATGGTGCGGCCCTGGGTCTGGTCGAGTTCGGTCTTGAGCGTGGGCGTCCACTGGGTCAGTGTCTTGCCGTTGCTGCTGAAGTCGGGCGTGTAGTAGGTCAGCAGTTGCTGCAGATTGCCCGAGGTCTTGGCGTTGCGCCAGCCATGCAATGCCTCTTCAAAAGGCTTGCTCACCGAGCGCGTGCTTTGCGGAGCCACCCATTGCAGCTGGGACGCAATCACCACCGGCGTGGTGCGAACCTCCACCGTGCGGATGATGTGCTGCAGGTCGGGGTTGGCCAGTACCACGCAGCCATCGGTCGCCTGGGGTGGGCGTGAAAACTGGTTGGGCGGTGTGCCGTGCAACCAGATCCCGCTGCCGGTCTTGCCGCGTTTGGCGTCCAGGATGTTGGGATAGCTGATGGGCAGAGCGCCCGAACCATAAAAGTCCTTGAGCGACTTGGGGTCCAGGTTGCTGGTGATGTAGTACACGCCCAATGGGGTGCGCTGGTCGCCTTCGGCGGACTTGGCCGTGCCGGCCTTGCCCACTGAAATGTAGTAGTCCGCCGCCAGATGCAGGCCGGTAGGGGTGTTCTCGAACAGGTAGAGGCGTGAGCGTGAGGCATCGACCGCAATGGCGTGCCTGGTTCTTTGTGACAGCGCCAGGAATTGCGAGGGAATGGTGCCGGGCTCGGGGCGTTCGCGCAGCGCGCGCACGCGCCGTTGCGACTCTTCGCGCAACTCAGCCAGT
>JAVBYK010000001.1 GCA_030824095.1 bacterium | reverse complement strand
TCGCTGGGCTACCGCATCAAGCGTCTGTTTGTCGGTGTGTTTGTCGTGGGCAGCGGCCTGGCTGGCCTGGGTGGCGTGATGTGGGGCCTGTACCAGCAGACCGTGACGCCGCAGATGGGTGCGCAGGTCAATGTGCTGATCTTCATCGTCATCATCATCGGCGGCCTAGGCTCGACTGGTGGCGCGCTGATTGGCGCGCTGCTGGTCGGCCTGATGGCCAACTACACCGGCTTCCTGGCGCCCAAGGTGGCGCTGTTTTCCAACATCGCACTCATGGTTGCGGTGCTGCTCTGGCGTCCCCAGGGTGTCTACCCCGTGGCCAACCGTTAGAGGAGTCTTCAGATGTTGCATCGCATTCTTTCCAACGACATGCCCCGCAGCCGCTGGCTGGCCGCACTGCTGGTGCTGCTGGTCCTGGCCTTGGCATTCACCCCGTTCATCTTCCCCGGTGTCAAGGCGCTCAATGTGGCCGCCAAGGTGCTGGTCTTCATCGTGCTGGTGGCCAGTTTCGATTTGCTGCTGGGTTATACCGGCATCGTGAGCTTCGCCCATACCATGTTCTTTGGCATCGGCGCCTATGGCATTGCCGTGGCCACCACGCGCATGGGCCCAACCTGGGAGGCGCTGGCGGTGGGGCTGGGTGGTTCGCTACTGCTGTCGTTTGCGCTGGCGCTGGTAGTGGGGCTGTTCTCTCTGCGGGTGCGGGCCATCTTCTTTGCCATGATCACGCTGGCCGTGGCCTCGGCCTTCCTGACGCTGGCCTCGCAGTTGCACGAGATCACCGGTGGTGAGGACGGCCTGTCGTTCAAGGTGCCGGAGATCCTGTCGCCCAGCCATGAGTTCAGCGAGGAGCCGTTCCTCGGTGTCTCGCTCGACGGCCGCCTGCTGTGCTACTACCTGTTGTTTGTGACGGCTGTGGTGCTGTTCCTGGCCCTGCTGCGCATCGTCAACTCCCCATTCGGCCGGGTGCTGCAGGCCATCCGCGAGAACGAGTTCCGTGCCGAGGCGATTGGTTACCGCGTGGTGGTCTACCGCACCACCTCGGCCATCCTGTCGGCGCTGTTTGCCTGCCTGGCCGGTGCCATGCTGGCGCTCTGGCTGCGTTACAACGGGCCGGACACCTCGCTGTCGTTCGAAATCATGATGGACGTGCTGCTGATCGTCGTCATCGGCGGGATGGGCACCATGTATGGCGCCATCGTGGGTGCCGCGCTGTTCCTGTTTGCGCAGAGCTATCTGCAGGATTTGCTGCGTGTGGGCAGCGAGGCCGCCAGTGCCTTGCCGTGGCTCTCCGCGTTGCTGTCGCCTGACCGCTGGCTCCTGTGGCTGGGCGTGCTGTTTGTCTTGTCGGTGTATTACTTTCCAACCGGAGTGGTGGGGCGCTTGCGCTCCGCTGCCATTGCCAAACAAGGTGGCGTATGAACATGCGATCCCAATACCTGCGCTGCGCCAGGCAGGAAATCCACTACACCGAATGGGGCGCGTCCGAAGCGCCCGTTGTGATCGCCTGGCATGGCCTGGCGCGCACCGGGCGCGACATGGATGAGCTGGCCGAGCACCTGAGCAGCCGCTACCGGGTCATCTGCCCCGACACCATTGGCCGGGGCCTGAGCCAATGGAGCAGCCGCCCGGCGCACGAGTACTGCCTGGCGTTCTACGCGCGCATCGCGGCCGACCTGTTTGACCAGTTGGGTATCCAGCAGGCGCATTGGGTGGGCACCTCCATGGGCGGGGCGATTGGTACGGTGTGCGCATCGGGCCTATTCGAGCCGTCCATGTCGGGGCGCATTTTGAGCCTGACCTTGAACGACAACGCGCCGGCCCTGGCGGCACCGGCGATTGCCCGCATCCGCGAATACGCCGGCAACCCGCCGGCCTTTGCGACCGTGCAGGAGCTGGAGGCGTTCTTCCGCACCGTCTACAAACCCTATGGCTGGTTGAGCGATGCCCAGTGGCGCCGCCTGACCGAGACGTCCACCCGGCGCCTGCCCGACGGGCGTGTGACCCCGCACTACGACCCGGCCATGGTGCAGCAGTTTGTCTACCACCCCGACGACTACCTGATCTGGGAACACTACGACGCACTGCAGATTCCGGTGCTGGCCCTGCACGGCGTGGAGTCGGACCTGGTGCTGGATGAAACGATTGAGGCCATGCGCCACCGCGGCCCGGGAGCCGCCGGTCGCCTGCAGGTGGTGGAGGTGCCCGGCTGCGGCCACGCCCCGGCCCTGAACGTGCCGGAACAACTGGATTGCGTGGCCGGATTTATTGACCGCGCGGCTTCTGCATAAGCGCGCGCTGCAGAAAACCCTGGTACTGGGCATCCGGCACCAGCGAACCGCCGGTGGTCCACACCACATGGTTGGCGCCGGGGCAGGCCAGGGCGCCGCTTTGCAGAAAGCCCGGTCCGCTGAAACCGGCCGCGGCCGAGGGCTCGATGCGCAGACCCTGCGTTTCCTGTAGCAGCGCCAGATGGGTGAACAGCGTGTCATCTTCGACCGTAAAAACGCCGTCCAGCAACGGGCGCATGACCTGTGCCGCCAGCAGCGAGGCGCGGGGCACGGCCAGGCCGTCGGCTTCGGTGCGGTTGGTCAGGCCATAGTCGTACACCGAGCGGTGGCTGCCCTCAGGTGACAGCAGGTGCGCCAGAAAGCACGGCGACTGCACCGGTTCGGCAAAGAAGCAGTGCACATGCTCGCCCAGCAGTTCATGCAGGCCCCAGGCAATGCCCGCCGGGGCCCCGCCCACGCCGCAGGGCAGGTAGACCAGCAGCGGGTGTGCGGCGTCCACCAGCACGCCCTGTTCCTGCAACTGCGTGCGCAGGTGTAAGGCGGCGGCGCTGTAACCCAGGAACAGCGACAGCGAGCGTTCGTCATCGACAAAATGGCACAGCGGGTCGGCCAGCGCCAGTTCGCGCCCGGCATCCACGGCCCGCTCGTAGTCGCCGCTGTGCTCCACGACCTGCACGCCGCGTTGGCGCAGACGTTCCTTCTTCCACGCCTTGGCATCGGTGGACATATGCACCACGGCACGAAAGCCCAGCGCGGCCGCCATCACGCCAATGGCCAGCCCCAGGTTGCCGGTGGAGCCCACCGCCACCTGGTGGCGGGCGAACAAGGCCTGTGCGGCGGGTTGCGCCAGCACACGGTAGTCGCCATCCGGTGAAATCAGTCCGTTTTGCAGGGCCAGCCGCTCGGCATGCTCCAGTACCTCGTGGAAGCCCCCGCGCGCCTTGATGGACCCCGCCACCGGCAGGCTGTGGTCGGCCTTGACCCACAGGCGCCCCATTTCCGGTTTCAGACCCAGCGCCTGCTGCATGGCGGGGACCAGCAGCAGCTCCGATTCGATGCGCCCGTTACTAGCGGCCAATTCAGGAAACAGCGCGGCCAGCAGGGGTGCAAAGCGGGTGAAACGATCCTGCGCCGCCTGCATGTCGGCCAGGCGCAGCGTTGTGTCGAGCGCGAGGCTGGTGCCGGCAGGCATGTGGGTGCGCTGCGGATTGAGCCAGAGTTGCGGGGTGGCAGAGCGCAGCCGCGCCAGGGTGTCAGGTTCTGTCATGGGCAAGTCGTTTATGGCAAAAACATTGCCAAGCCCTCGTGGAATATGCTTTTGTAGCTACTAAATGCATAGCAAAACCGCCTGCTTCCCATCTACTGCCTGGCGCCCATGGCCAGCGCCGCCGCCTGGCTGGCCGCCAGCACGGCCGGGTCCTGCGGGGTTTGCGTGGGCCAGCCGGCCAGGTGGCGCTCGCTCAGGTTGCAGAGTGCGGTAATCCATTCGGGGTCGTCGTTCAGGCAGGGGATGTAGTGAAACGCCTTGCCACCCGCGTTCAGGAAGGCGTGGCGGGCTTCCATGTTGATTTCTTCCAGCGTTTCCAGGCAGTCGCTGCTGAAACCGGGGCAGATCACGTCCACGCGCTTCACGCCAGCCAGGCCCATGGCAATCAGGCTGGGTTCGGTATAGGGCTCCAGCCACTTGGCGCGGCCCAGGCGTGACTGGAAGGTGACCTTGAACTGGTCTTTTTCCAGACCCAGATGGCCAGCCAGCAGGCGTGCGGTCTTCATGCATTCACAGTGGTAGGGGTCCCCCAGCTCCAGCGTGCGTGCCGGCACACCGTGGAAGCTCATCACCAACTGGTCGGGGCGGCCATGGGTTTTCCAGTGGCGCTCCACGCTGGCGGCCAGTGCAGCGATGTAGTCCCGGTCATCGTGGTAGTGGTTGATGAAGCGCAGCTCGGGCAAGGCGCGGGTGCGCTGCGCCCAGGCGTATACCGCATCGAACACGCTGGCGGTGGTGGTGGCGCTGTACTGCGGGTAGGCGGGCACGACCAGCACCCGGGTTACACCTTCGGCCTTGAGGGCATCCAGTTGCGAATCGATGGAGGTGCTGCCATAGCGCATGGCCCAGCGCACGGTCAGGCTGTGGTTGCGCTGGCCCAGCCAGCCCTGCAGCAGCTTGGCCTGGCGTTCGGTCCACACCTTGAGCGGGGAGCCTTCCGGTGTCCAGACGCTGGCGTATTTGGCGGCCGACTTGGCCGGGCGAAACCGCAAGATGATGCCATGCAGGATGAACCACCAGATCAGGCGCGGTATTTCGACCACGCGGTGGTCACTGAGGAATTCCGCCAGGTAGCGGCGCACGGCCGC
>JAVBYK010000128.1 GCA_030824095.1 bacterium | reverse complement strand
AAGGAGCTGCAGGAGCAACTCGACACGTCGGTGTTCTGGCAAATCCACCGCGGCACCATCGTGCGCGCCCTGGCCATTGACGCTGTTACCCGCGACGAGGCCGGCAAGGCCTTTGTCGCCCTGCGCGGCCTGAAAGAGAAATTCGTCGTCAGCCGGCTCTACGCCCATTTGTTCAAGGCCATGTAAGCTGGAAGCGCCACCATCATCGCCACGCTCCACACCCTTTCAACGCCATGACACCCATCCGCACCTGCCTTGCCGCACTCCTGCTCACCACGTCCACGGGCGCCGCACTGGCGTTCCAGCCCCTGATCACCGATGACACCGGCACCCAGGGGCAAGGTGGCAAACAGATCGAGGTTGCCTACGTCGAAAAACAGGCAACGCTGAGTGGCGACACCACCCGAACCAGCACATTGCCACTGGTCTTTACCTGGGGCGCCAGCGATGCCATCGATGTGTACGTGGGCATCGTGCCAACCCAGATCCGCTCCGGCACCCCCGGCGTGGACACGGGCGGTCTGGGCAACACCGCAGTGGGCGCCAAATGGCGCTTCCTGGAAAATGAAGACAGCGGCACCAGCCTGGCCATCAAGCCCGAAGTCCGTCTGCCGGTGGGCAGCAGCCAGGAAGCCGCCGGCCTGGGCGCTGGCATGACTTCCTACAGCCTGACCCTGGTCCTGTCGCAAGAGTTCTCGTTCGGCGCCATCCACTTCAACCTGGTCAAGGGACGCGACCTGTTTCTGGAGCCCGATACACGGCCCCACGCCAGCACCCTGCGGGCATCGGTGGCACCGGTCTGGAACGTCAGCGAACAATGGAAGCTCGCGCTGGAGCTGGGGCGCGAGGCCGTGTCCACTGGCGGCGACACGGCAACCACCCAGTTCGTGCAACTGGGCGCCATCTACTCTCCCACCAATGACATCGATGTGGCCATGGGCCTTCTGCGCAGCACCGACGATGCCGCCGCCCAGACCACCACAACCACCGCCACACTGGGCCTGACCTGGCGCTTCCGCTGAAGCCCTGTTTTATCTCGCCTTGCGTGGAGAGCAGGCGCGCACTACGATAGCCGTCTCCATCGTTCCGCGAAAGACTCTCCATGGCGATTCAGTACACCTCGGTGGCCAACCAGCTCCCGGAAAACAAGATGCGCTTGTACCCCACGCAGGTCGTCAACGTGATCGGCGGCCCCGGGTGTGACAAATCGCTGATCACATCGGCCATCATCCTGTTCCTGAAGCTGCACAACAAGACCGTGGAGGTGATCCCCGACTTCGCCAAGTCGCTGGTGTGGCAGCAGAATTTTGAAGTACTGAAGAACCAGTACTTCATCGCCCAGCGCCAGTTCGAAATGCTGAGCCTGCTCGACGGTCAGGTGCAGTACCTGATCAGCGAATGCTCCCTGCCTCAGGTGATGTACTACAACGAGAACTACCTGGACAACATCTGCGACATCGGCAAGACCCGCGCCCAGATCCTGGATTGGTACGGCCAGTTCAACAACATCAACATCCTGGTGGAGCGTGGTGACCGCAACTACGTGCGCACCGGCCGCTTCCAGGACGAGGAAGGTGCCCGCCAGATCGACCGCGGCCTGCGCGAAATGCTGGAGCGTGAGGAACTGTCCTTCACATCCCTGGTGGCCGAACTCGAACCGGCCAATGCCTTTGCTGCAACACTGATTTAGTGCACACAGCCCCGTTGTGAACCATGTCGTGCACCACGGCTGGGCAACCCATCATTAGCGCTATTAATATTTCATTAGCCATTTGAATAAACTACTCGTATTGGTAGCTTCCCTAGGCATTTGGAGTTTGGGATGCGCTATCGTGTAGGTAGTGGCACTTTGTGTCCACATCCTCTTTTTACTGGAGAAACTATGCTGTTGAAGTTGAATGTTGTTGCGGCTGCGGTTGTTGCCCTGTCTGCCGGTTTTGCATCTGCACAAACCGTTGTCACCATCGCCCACGTTGGTCCTACCAGCGGCGCTATCGCCCACCTGGGCAAGGACAATGAAAACGGCGCCAAGATGGCCGTTGAAGAACTGAACGCAGCTGGCGTCACCATCGGCGGTCAAAAAGTTACTCTGAAGCTGATGACTGAAGATGACGCTGCTGATCCCAAGCAAGGCACTGCAGTTGCCCAGAAGCTGGCTGACGCCAAGGTTGCTGGCATTGTGGGTCACCTGAACTCCGGCACCACCATCCCCGCATCGCGCATTTACAGCGACGCTGGCATTCCCCAGATCTCCCCCTCCGCCACCAACCCCAAGTACACACGCCAAGGCTTCAAGACCGCCTTCCGTCTGGTGGCTGATGACACCCACCTGGGTGGCACACTGGGCCGCTACGCTGTGAAAGACCTGAAGGGCAAGGCCATCGCCGTGATCGATGACCGTACCGCTTACGGCCAAGGCGTTGCACAAGAGTTTGCCAAGGCTGTTGAAGCCGCCGGCGGCACTGTTGTGGCCAAGGAATTCACCACCGACAAGGCAACCGACTTCAACTCCATCCTGACCACCATCAAGGGCAAGAAGGCTGACATCGTGTTCTTCGGCGGTATGGACGCCGTTGCCGGCCCCATGCTGCGCCAGATGAAGTCCCTGGGCATCAATGCCAAGTTCATGGGTGGCGACGGCATCTGCTCCACCGAGCTGGTCAAGCTGGGCGGCGACGCCATTGCTGACAACCAGGTCTACTGCGCGGAAGCCGGTGGCGTGGAAGGCCAAGCCAAGGCTGGCATGGAAAAGTTCAAGACCGCATTCAAGGCCAAGTTCGGCTCCGAAGTGCAGGTCTACGCACCCTACGTCTATGACGGCGTCAAGGTCATGGTTGCCGCCATGGTCAAGGCTGGTTCTTCTGACCCCGCCAAGTACCTGCCCGTGCTGGCTGCCACCAAAGACTACGCTGGTGTGACCGGCCCCATCACGTTCGACGAAAAGGGCGACATCAAGAACGGCGCTTTGACCCTGAAGACCGTGCGCGGTGGCAAGCTGACCGAGTTGGCTGTGATTCGTTAATCACCCCGCTAAACAAAAAACGCGCCACCCGGCGCGTTTTTTTTGGCCGCCACACTTTCACTCAGCGTGGGCGCAGCCCCTCGGGCACCCAGCGGCTCAGGCTGGCATTGATGGCCGCCTCATTGCGCTGCCACTTCACACCCAGCCACACCACACCCAGGCCCAAAAGCGTCAGCGCGAACGGAAACATCAGGCTGTTCTGAAACACCCGGTGCGACAGATAGCCCAAATACCCCGCCACGCCCAAGGCGCCAAACACCGTGAACACCCGCCGCCCAATGGCCGCGCCCAACAGCACCAGGCCGATGTTCAGCAGCGCATATAAAAACTTGCCCAGCTCATTGCTGGAATCACGCAGGCTCAGGGCGCACCAGAACATGATGGCGCCAAAGATGTAGAGCCAGAACGCAAAGTCCTGCCGCGACTCCTCGGACTCCGACAAACGCGTGCGCATGTCCACCCACATCGCCATCGCGCAGGTGCCCAGGCCAAACACCAGCGACACATCCCGCATGAACTTGTAATCCCACCCTGCGCCTTGCATCAGGCCCCTGGCCACGTCCATGCTCATGTACCACAGCGTCACCGCCACCGGCATCACCATGAACGGCAGCTTGTAGCGCCACAGCATGACCGCCGCCGCCATCAGCGTGCCAAACTCCAGCGTCATCCAGCGCCAGTCAATGTGCGTGTGGTACGACGCGAACGAGCGGCTACCCCCTTCCGGCCACAGGCCCAGCAGGTTCTGCACGCACCACAGCGCCAGCGGCACCAGCACCACCGCCAGCGTGGCCAGAATGCCGGCCGGCACCACCAGAGCCTTGGCCTTGAAATGGTCCGCCACCTTCAGGCAGGCAAACGCATAGGCCAGTGCAATCGCCAGCAGCCCGGCCGGCCCCATGGCCTGGAAGCCCAGCGTCATGAACAGCGACATGGCGCCAATCGCCACCATGCCGCCAAAGTAATACAGCACATTCACAAAGCCAAAGCGCGGCCCGGCTGCAATGGGCGCGCCCATCATGCCGGCCTGCGCCACACCCGCCACGCGCTGTGCCCCCTGCGCCCAGCGCTGCCACAGCGCCCGCGCCTGCGCTGGTGTGATGACACCGGCATGGGCGGCATCCATCACGTCCTGCTGACTCAGTGCAATGTGGGGGGCCGCATCGGAAGGACCCGGCTGCGGGGCGGTGGCTTGGAAGTCGGCTTGGGTCATGCGGCCATATTACCCAGCCAGCGCCAAACCGCCAAGCCGCGCGGGGCCGGGTCTAAAATCAGCCGCATGAGCACCCCCACCCCCGCCAACAACACTCCCGAAACCGTCAAACCCAGCAACTTCCTGCGCCAGATCATCGAGCACGATCTGGCCGCCGGCACCTACGCCCAGCGCCGCTGGGCCGGCAGCCCCGGCGACGCCGCCCACCAGGCAGCAGGGCAGCCCGACCCCGCCAAGATCCGCACCCGCTTTCCGCCCGAACCCAACGGCTACCTGCACGTGGGCCACGCCAAGAGCATCTGCATCAACTTTGGCCTGGCGCGCGACTACGGCGGCGTGTGCCACCTGCGCTTTGACGACACCAACCCCGAGAAGGAAGACACCGAATACGTCAACTCCATCATCGACGCGGT
>JAVBYK010000003.1 GCA_030824095.1 bacterium | reverse complement strand
CATGGGGGTATTGTATTGGAAACCCGTGTCCTGGGTTGAAAGTAGTGACTCGGCACCGGGTGCAACTCTGGAGGGTGCTTGATTACTCCTGATTTGATAGCTGAATGTTCATATTCCACGGGGGCTATGGCACGATTTGACCTGTAGTGACTTGGCTGACGATGTCCCTCGCGTCTTCCAGCGGCAGCATGCTCGGCATCAGGTGGTACTGCATCAAAGTCACGCCAGGCGTACGATCTTGCAGGTTTGGCGCCGGTGCAGGTCCGCACCCACCGCTTCGCACGAGGAGACTCCCCATGGTCACAGCCAAGAACACCATTTGCCTCTGGTACGACGGCACCGCATTGGACGCCGCCACCTTCTACGCCCAGACTTTTCCCGACAGCGCGGTCGGCGCCGTCCACCGCGCGCCGAGCGATTACCCGTCCGGCAAAGAGGGCGATGTCATCACCGTGGAGTTCACGGTGATGGGCATCCCGTGCCTGGGCTTGAACGGCGGGCCGGGCATTCAGCACAACATCGCGTTCTCGTTCCAGGTGGCGACCGACGACTAGGCCGAGACGGACCGCCTGTGGAACGCCATGCCGAAGTATTTTGGCTTAACTCTTGAAAACGCGACGGCGGTACATGCACAGGGGGGGCGCGCGGTCTGCTTGCGGAAAATGCTTACTCTGATGCGTTTTGCCCATTGGAGGCGCGTTTGATGAGGTGCTCAATCAATAGTGCTTCAGAGTCAGTGAACATCGCCTCCTGCCCATCCGGGGTATTTGTAACTTTCCTTCGAAGCTTGATAAGCCGATAGCTGAAGTAGCCACATGTCAGACTTGCACCCCCGACTACAACTGGAACCCACATCGGAGTCGACGAAATCAGCCCTGCCGACATCAGTGCACCTTTTATTCCAGTGGCTCCAATTGTTGTCCCAAAATAGCCGGCACCACCAATTACCTTTGCTGCGGCGCCCGCCAAATACGTCGCACTTAACCCTAGCCCAGTTCCTGCAGTTGCAAGAAGGGAATTTATTGCCGCAGTGCTCAAAAATGTACCGGATACGTAACCACTAGTTCCGGTAACGATCATTCCACCTGAGACGTGAGGGACAAGCGAACCACCCGCCAAAAGTGCTTGAACTATCGCAATCAAGGGTAATGGCATTGTGTATTCTCCAAAAGTTGAGATAGCAAACTGTCACGCTTGCTCACATACGTGCCTTTAAACTCCATGCCGAACCTTCGCTTCAAATAGGCATCTGAAGACCTCATCGGCCACCGCCAATTTAAGACATCGTATGTAGGCGCTGTTTGGCGAAATTCAACGCCTCAACATTTGTTTCGGCAGCAAATGTGGTGGCAGCGAGTGTCTCCGTTCGCAATATTAAAGGTAACAAACTGCTCCATCTAACATCCATCGGCCAGCGTAGCGGCCCCTTCGCTCAATAGCAGACATCAACCCCCAAATCGTTCACTAATACATGTCCCTCCAGAATCTCATGTCGAATCAGCCGCTTATTCTTTACGGCCGGCATTTCTGGATAGTCAGTAAACCGATCACCACTAATTACCCAATCCTCTGGCTCACGTGCAATATTTAGGATCGTTTCGTCGGCTTTTTGACCAGTTGCAACGATATGTATGCGGACGTGGCTTGAGAAACACTCGGCTATTTGTTGATCGCCTTTGCGAAGCTGTTCACGAATGCTTGCATCGAAAACAATCAACACGTTGTACTTTTCAGCAAGATCGTTGGCAAGTGGACGAAGTGCGCTAAGACCTAAGAATTTTTTCGGGCTGTTCGAATAACACAAATTGTTGCCGTCAATTATCAATCGTCGGATCATGCGTGATGACTTTTCTGCCATTTCTTCCAGACGGGTCTTCAATTTTTTGATGCTTCGGTCAATGCCATTTAGCTCGCGCTCTTTGAATCCCTTTACCTTCCGCGGGCTAGAGTCTCCAAACGCTTGCTTGCACCTCTCGTGGATTTGCGCCCTTTCGTAACCGTTCTCCGCGCGAGAAATTTCATCCTCCAAGGACTGGGCCCGGGATATGTCTGAAGCGAGACCATTTCTTTTGGAAGTGAGTTTTTCTAGTTCCATCAATGGGACTCGAAGCGAAGCATCCAGTTCGTCCCTTTGTCTGGCGACTTCCTGAAGGCGTTTAGACATGGCGCCTATTGCCAGATTCAAAGCGCGAATTTTGGCCTCGAATTCCAATGGGTCATGTGTGTTGTATCGCTTCAAATCACCTTCAGCGCGTGTGACAGCATCGCTATGCAATTTGACTTGAGTTTGGAGCCATTCCAAGCGATTCTGAAGTTGGCCCAATTCAGCGTTTTTTGCACTAAGGTTGGCTTTGATGGTCGCTCGTTCAGTAGAAAACCAGAATCTCGGGTTCCAACCGAGGCTGGACCTATCCTTGAGTCTTCGCGCTTCAGACTTCAGTCTGGCTATTGACGGTTTGAGTTGTTCAAGTTCAACATTGAACTTGGCAGTTGACCTCTTTCCAGTGCCAACAATAGTAGCCGTGACGTTGGGGTCAAACTCTTTGTACCAACGTTGGGTGGCCTCTAGTTCTTCAACTTTTTGGGAAAATTTGATTCGCTGGTCGTCTATTTCTAAATACTGATCGTGATATTTGTTGTATTTCATCGGTTCCCAATTCCCCATGACTGAACCGAAGACTCTACCCGGAAATGCCGATAATCCTGCAACGTTGGGCCTACTGCTTTGGCCATTCAGTCTGAGGCACAGTTCCCATCCCCCGTCTCCCCCAATATTCCCAACGCCTTCTCCGAAAACGCAATCCACTGCGTCTCCTGCAAGATGCCCGCGTTCAGCACCAGATGCTGCAGTTGCTGCTTCTTGGATCCGCCTTCTTCCACGCCGGCAAAGTCGCGCGCTTCGATGGCCTGGTACAGCGCCAGCTTCTCCTTGTGTAGCGCCAGCCGGCGGCGGATGTCGTCGGCCAGGCCGGTAGGGCCGATCACGGCCTCGGCGCGCAGGCGCACCATGAACTCGTCGCGCAGGGGCTTGGGGTCTTGTTGCTCGGCCACCCAGCGTTTGAGTTCCTTGCGCCCGGCGGGCAGCACCTGGTAGACGCGCTTGCGTCCGCGCCCGCTCTCGGGTGGAAGCGACTCCACCCAGCCGGCTTCTTCCAGTCGGCCCAGTTCGCGGTAGATCTGCTGGTGGGTGGCGTGCCAGAAATAGCCGATGGATCGATCGAAGCGGCTGGCCAGGTCGGAGCCGGAGGAGGGCTGTTCAACCAGGGCGGTGATGAGCGCGTGGGGTAGAGACATGCCCCATTTTATGCAACCAGTTGCAAAGACGGCAAACTTCTGCGTAGAATTGTGCAACCAGTTGCATAAAGGATCTTTCATGACCACGTACCCCCATCTGCTCGCGCCCCTCGACCTGGGCTTTACCACCCTCAAGAACCGGGTCCTGATGGGCTCCATGCACGTGGGGCTGGAAGAGGTGCCCAACGGCTTCGAGCGCATGGCCGCCTTCTACGCCGAGCGCGCCCGTGGCGGCGTGGGGCTGATCGTGACCGGCGGCATTGCCCCCAACGAGCGCGGCCGCCCCATGAAGGGCGGTGCCATGTTGACCACGGAGGCCGAAGCCGCTCACCACCGCGTGGTGACGGACGCTGTGCACCAGGCGGGCGGCAAGATCGCCATGCAGATCCTGCACTTTGGCCGCTACTCCTACCAGAAGGACCTGGTGGCGCCCAGCGCCTTGCAGGCACCCATCAACCCGTTCACGCCGCACGCGCTGACCACCGAAGAGGTGGAGCAAACCATTGACGACTTTGCCCGCTGTGCCGGCCTGGCCCAGGTGGCCGGCTATGACGGCGTCGAGATCATGGGGTCCGAGGGCTACCTCATCAATGAATTCATCGCCGCGCGCACCAACCACCGCGACGACGCCTGGGGCGGCAGCTATGCCAACCGCATCCGTTTCCCGGTGGAGATCGTGCGCCGCGTGCGCGAAAAGGTCGGCACTAACTTCATCATCATCTACCGCCTCTCGGCGCTGGACCTGGTGGAGGGCGGCTCCACGCTGGACGAGGTGATTCAATTGGCCCAGGCCATCGAGGCGGCCGGTGCCACCATCCTCAACACGGGCATCGGCTGGCACGAGGCGCGCATCCCCACCATCGCCACCAAGGTGCCGCGCGCGGCTTATGCCTGGGTCACGCAGCGCCTGATGGGCTCGGTGAAGATTCCGCTGGTGGCCACCAACCGCATCAACACCCCCGAGGTGGCCGAGCAGCTGCTGCGCGATGGATTTTGCAACATGGTGTCCATGGCGCGCCCCTTCTTGGCCGACCCGGACTTTGTGCGCAAGGCCGCCGAGGGCCGGGCTGACGAGATCAACACCTGCATCGGCTGCAACCAGGCCTGCCTGGATCACACCTTTGGCGGCAAGATCACGTCCTGCCTGGTCAACCCGCGTGCCTGCCACGAGACCGAGCTGGTGATTGCACCGGCTACCAAGACCAAACGCATCGCCGTGGTCGGTGCCGGTCCGGCCGGCCTGAGCTTTGCCGTGACCGCTGCCGAGCGCGGCCACACGGTGGAGCTGTTTGATGCCGCAGCCGAGATCGGCGGCCAGTTCAACATCGCCAAGAAGGTGCCGGGCAAGGAAGAGTTTTAC
>JAVBYK010000484.1 GCA_030824095.1 bacterium | reverse complement strand
GTACGCTCGCTGAACCTCGACATCCAACGCGGCGAATTCCTGAGCCTGCTGGGCCCCTCGGGCTCGGGCAAGACCACCACGCTGATGATGCTGGCCGGGTTCGAGTCCCCCACGGCGGGCGACATCCTGCTGGATGGCCATCAGATTACCCGCACGCCACCGCACAAGCGCAACTTCGGCATGGTGTTCCAGAACTACGCGCTGTTCCCCCACATGACGGTGGCACAGAACGTGGCCTACCCGCTGACCGTGCGCAAGGTGCCCAAGGCCGAGCAGGAGCAGCGCGTCAAGAAGGCGCTGGCCATGGTGCGCCTCACCGGCATGGACGATCGCATGCCGGCACGCCTGTCGGGCGGTCAGCAGCAGCGTGTGGCACTGGCCCGGGCGCTGGTGTTCGAGCCGCAACTGGTGCTGATGGATGAGCCGCTGGGCGCGCTGGACAAGCAGCTGCGCGAACACATGCAGATCGAGCTCAAGGAACTGCACCACCAGTTGGGCGTGACCTTTGTCTACGTGACCCACGACCAGGGCGAGGCGCTGACCATGAGCGACCGCGTAGCCGTGTTCAACGAAGGCGTCATTCAGCAACTGGACGACGCACAGTCGCTGTATGAGACGCCCAGCAACCGCTTTGTGGCGGGCTTTGTCGGCGACAGCACCATCCTGCGTGGCACGCTGCGCGGTGATGCCCACTCCTGCGGCATCACGCTGAGCGGAAGCGGCCAGACCTTGCAGGGCCTGAACGTCAACCAGGCCTCCAACGGTGCCCAGGTGGAGGCCTGCGTGCGTCCCGAACGCATCGTCCTGCACCAGGACAACCCCGGCGAAGCCAACTGCATCACCGCCACCGTGTTTGACATCGTCTACTACGGCGACCATGTGCGCCTGCTGTGCGACCTGGGTGCCGCGCAGGAGCAGGCCGTGGTCAAGCTGGCGCTGACCCATCCGTGCGCACAGCATCCCCCCGTTGCCGGCAGCGCGGTGTACCTGGAGTTCCCGACCCAGTACACCCGTATCTACAACGTGTGATTTTTTTCGTTTTTATCCCCCCAACCCTGTCTCCAACCAACCTGTAAAGGAATCCGTTCCATGAAAAAAAGCCTGATCACTCTGGCATCCCTGGCAGCCTGCATGGCCCTGACGGCCCACGCAGAAGACGCCATCACCGTCGTGAACTTCGGTGGCGCCAACGCCAATGCCCAGAAGGTGGCCTACTACGAACCCATCGCCAAGGAAGGCATGAAAGTCACCGCCGTGGAATACAACGGCGAGCAAGCCAAGATCAAGGCCATGGTGGACACCAAGAACGTGACCTGGGACGTGGTTGAGGTCGAATCCCCCGACGTGGCCCGTGGCTGCGACGAGGGCCTGTTCGAGAAACTGGACTACAGCAAGATCGCGCCCAAGGCCGATCTGCTGCCCTCCGCCGTGACCGAGTGCGGCGTGGGTGTGTTCGTCTGGTCCACCGTGATGGCCTACAACGGCGACAAGCTCAAGACCGCACCCACCAGCTGGGCCGATTTCTTTGACACCAAGAAGATCCCCGGCAAGCGCGGTATGCGCAAGGGTGCGCGCTACAACCTGGAATTCGCACTCATGGCCGATGGCGTGAAGCCCGCCGACGTGTACAAGGTGCTGGCCACCAAGGACGGTGCAGAGCGCGCCTTCAAGAAGCTGACCACGCTCAAGCCCAGCATCCAGTGGTGGGAAGCCGGTGCCCAGGCACCCCAGTTCCTGGTGGCAGGTGATGTGGTGTTGTCCACCGTGTACAACGGCCGCATCGACGCCGCCAACCGCGAAGGCCGCAACCTGCAGATCTACTGGCCCGGTGGCATCTATGACCTGGACTACTGGGTCATTCCCAAGGGCACGGCCAAGAAGGACGCTGTCTACAAGTTCCTGAACTTCGCGATGAAGCCCGAGAACCAGGCTGTGTATGCCCAGAACATTGCCTACGGCCCCACCAACAAGAAGGCGCTGGCCAAGCTGGACAAGAAGGTGCTAAACGACCTGCCCACCTCGGAGAAGAACGCCAAGGACGCGATCCAGTTCAGCACCACCTTCTGGGCTGACCAGGGCGAGGCGCTGGAGAAGCGTTTCGCAGCCTGGGCCACCCAGTAAGCCGCAGCACCGCAGGAGCAGACCACCATGTCCATGCAAGCCCTTGTCAACCCGCCCCAGGGCGATCTGCGCGCCGCACTGTCCCGCGCGGAGTCGCGCCGCAAATGGCGGGCATTCTTCCTGACAGTGCCCCTGCTGGTGTTTCTGCTCCTGACGCTGCTGGTTCCCATTGGCGCGCTCCTGATGCGCGCGGTGGAAAACCCCGAAGTCGCCAAGGCCCTGCCCACCACGGTGAAGGCCTTGGCCCAATGGGACCGTCAATCGCAACCGGCCGCCGGCGCCTATGCCGCGCTGGTGCAGGACCTGTCCCACCTCCCCGACACCTCCGACGCCGGCGCCCTGGCCCGCCGTCTGAACACCGAAGCCCCCGGTGCCCGCTCGCTGATCATGGGCGCCTACAAGGCGCTCCCCATCGAGGGCGATGCTGACGCCGTGCGCCAGCAATTGCTGGACAAGGATGCCCGCTGGGCCGATGTGGAGTTCTGGCAGGCCATCGCCAAGAACGGCGCCCGCTGGACGCCGGACTACCTGCTGGCCTCGGTCGATCTGCGCCGCGATGCCCTGGGCGACATTGAACGCATGCCCGAGGAACAGCGCGCCTATGGCGGCATCCTGCTGCGCACCTTCCAGATCAGCCTGGTCGTCACCCTGCTGTGCCTGCTGCTGGCCTACCCGCTGGCCTATTGGCTCTCCACCCTGTCGGAGCGGAAGGCCAATGTGCTGATGATTGTGGTGCTGGTGCCGTTCTGGACCTCCATCCTGGTGCGTGTGGCGGCGTGGATCGTGCTGTTGCAGTCCGAGGGCCTGATCAACACCGCCCTGCTGGACCTGGGCGTCATCAGCAAGCCGCTGGAGCTGCTGTTCAACCGCACCGGCGTCATCATTTCCATGACGCACATCCTGCTGCCGTTCATGATCCTGCCGCTCTACAGCGTCATGAAGAGCGTGCCACCCACCTATGTGCGCGCCGCCGTCTCCCTGGGCAGCGCGCCGCTGGCCGCCTTTGTGCGCGTCTACGTGCCGCAAACCTTTCCCGGCGTGGGCGCAGGCGCCCTGCTGGTGTTCATCCTGTCCATTGGCTACTACATCACGCCGGCCCTGCTGGGTGGCGCGGACGACCAGATGCTGAGCTACTACATCGCCCGCTACACCAACGTCGAAGTCAACTGGGGCATGGCCTGCGCGCTGGGCGCCCTGCTGCTGGCCACCACGCTGGTGCTGTACGGCGTATACCGCCGTGTCGGCAAAACGGACCTGGCCCTGGCCTGACAGCAATCCAACCGGAATACGCCCATGTTCAAGCTGCCTGAATTTCCCCTGTACTACACCCTGGCCGACAAGGCCGGCTGGTGGGCGCTGCGCGCCGTCTGCGTGGCCGTGCTGGTCTACCTGCTGGCCCCCATCCTGGCCATCATTCCGCTGTCGTTTTCCAGCAGTTCGTTCCTGAGCTACCCCATGCCGGGACTGTCGCTCAAGTGGTACCAGAACCTGTTCAACGCACCCGAGTGGTCCAACGCCACGCGCAACAGTTTCATCGTGGCACCCGCTGCCACGGTCATCGCCACCGCCCTGGGCACACTGGCCGCGGTCGGCCTGTCGCGCACCGACTTCCGCTTCAAGGGCCTGTTGATGGCCGTGTTGATCGCGCCCATGGTGGTGCCCATCATCGTGGTGGGTGTGGCCACCTACCTGTACTTCGCGCCGCTGGGCCTGACCGACAGCTACATCGGCCTGATCGCCGTGCACGCAGCCCTGGGCGCGCCCTTTGTGCTGACCACCGTGCTGGCCACGCTGTCCAACTTCAACCACAACCTGGTGCGCGCCTCACTCAGCCTGGGCGAGACACCGTTTCGCACCTTCATCCGCATCACGTTGCCGGTGATTGCGCCGGGCGTCATCTCCGGCGCGCTGTTTGCATTTGCCACCTCGTTTGACGAAGTGGTGGTCACGCTGTTCCTGGCCGGGGCCGAGCAGACCACACTGCCGCGCCAGATGTTCACCGGCATCCGCGAAAACATCTCGCCCACCATCGCGGCGGTCGCCACGCTGCTGATTCTGTTCACCACCAGCCTGCTGCTGGTGCTGGAGTGGCTGCGCGGGCGCCGGCGTTAAAGTAGCAACGAGAATGGGTGCCGGTGAAGAACCGGCCCCAGGCATTTCGATTCCGGGAATAGCTATTGTTTTCATAGCTACTTACGCATATTCCACGAGGGCTAGAGCCCGATTTTGTTTACAAGCTTAGGAGCAACCATGTCTGCATCACCTCTCTCCCTGCTCAAGGACCCCAGCCTGCTGAAGACCGACGGCTTCATCAACGGCCAGTGGCTCAAGGCGCCTACCGCAGGGGGCTCCGGTCCTAGCCGCTTTGACGTGCTGGACCCCGCCACCGGCGAGAAGCTGGCCGACGTGGCCAATCTGGGCGCCGCCGATGCCGAGGCAGCCATCGCCGCCGCCAACGCCGCCTGGCCGGCCTGGAAGGCCAAGACCGCCAAGGAACGCAGCATCATCCTGCGCAAGTGGTATGACCTGCTGAT
>JAVBYK010000458.1 GCA_030824095.1 bacterium | reverse complement strand
CCCTTGTCTGGAAACGGCGCTGCATAGGCCGCGCACTCGTCAGGGCTCAACTGCGGGTTGCCCCGGGAGAACAGTCGGGCCACGTCAAATTCCGGGTTCTTCGCACACATCTCCCGCCAGGCCAGGAAGCCCGGCGGCAATGGGGCGTCACCCGTAGCCAGCGTGGTGTTCATCACCAGCACGCCAACAAAGCGCTCGGGCTCGGCCATGGGCAGGGTCAGCCCCAGCGAACCGCCCCAGTCCTGCACCACGAGGACCACGTTGCGCAGGTCCAGCTCCCGGATCAACTCCAACAGCGTTTGCCGGTGAAAGTCAAAGTGGTGTGACGCCTCCTTCTTGGGCTTGTCGCTCTTGCCAAAGCCAATCAGGTCGGGCGCCACCACCCGGCACCCAGCCTGCAGGAAGACGGGAATCATCCTGCGGTAGAGGTAACTCCAAGCCGGATTTCCGTGCAGGCACAGATAGGTTCGTGGTGCATCCTTCGGGCCCTCATCGAGGTAATGCATGCGCAAACCTGCCAGGGCTGACAGGTGGCTGAGATAGTGGGGCTGCCATGGGTAGCCCGGTAGATCCTGGAAGCGGGAGTCCGGTGTGCGCAGGGCGTCGTCTCGCAGTGGGTGTTGCGCCCTCCTCTGCCGGGACTGTGTCTCTCGCCGGTCCTGAAAGAAGTCCTGCAGAACACCCGCGCACGCATCGGCCAGAACGCCACCCTGCACCTGGGTGTGGTGATTGAGTTGCGATTGGGCAAACAGGTTGATGACCGAACCCGCCGCACCCGTCTTGGGGTCGGTTGCGCCAAAGACCACGCGGTCCAGGCGCGCATGCAACATGGCGCCACTGCACATGGCGCAAGGCTCCAGGGTGACAAACAACTCGCAGCCGTCCAGCCGGTAGTTGCCCAGTTCCAGGGCTGCGGCCCGCAGTGCCTGCATCTCGGCATGGGCTGTTGGGTCGTTTCCCTCTATTGGCGCGTTGCGGCCTGTGGCAATGACTCTGTCGTCCTTCACCACCACGGCGCCAACCGGAACCTCTCCGGCCGCAGCGGCGGCCCGGGCCTGTTCCAGAGCCAGTTGCATGAAGGCTGCGTCACGCATAGACGCTACTATTTTGATAGCTCATAGCGCAATATCCAAGAGGGCTAGAGGCACTTTTTATCAACAACTACTTGTCGTCCGGCATGGGACGGGCCTGCTGCAAGGTGCTTTCTACCGTCTGGCCAATCTGCTTCTGGATTTGCTGACTTTGCTGCTGGGGTGTGGCACCCGCAGGCAGCGCGGTGACCCCTGCGGGCGTTGGCGTGTTCAAAGCGCCCAATTGCTTCTTTGCCAGCACCGCCACAATGGCCAGAGCAATCAGTAAACCCAATACCCCAAAGACAGCGCGCATATCAAAGCTCCCGGTAGTTGCGTCAATCCGTGGCTATGGTACCGTCTCGCACCGCTATCGACACCAAGCCGCCCGCCAACAGGGGCGACAGCATGGCGTGCGCAAATCCCAAGCCAACCGGCCGGCCACCAATGAACAGGGACACCACGCCTAACGCCACCTGCACCACCAGCAACCCGGCCATGATGCCAGTCACACGCTTCAAGTGGGGAGCGCTATGCCGGTCCCAGAGAATGGAACCCAACAACAGGGTGGTCAGCATGCCCGAACCGGCATGAACAAAGGCAACCCAGTGCGTACCCCGCATCTCCAGAGCGCTGGCCAGTGCACCCAGGCCGACGTGAATGAACAGGACAATGAATGCCAACCGCAGCATCGGGTGAGGTGCCTTTTGCGGCAAGACCGGGCCAATGGCCAGCGTCTCGCGCAACCACCAGCAGGAACCCAGCAGCACCGTACCGGCGACCACATTCACCACAGTGACCACACTGAAACGGTAGCCTGGTGTCAGCGGGCCAATGACTGCCAAGAGCACCGTCGCACCGACCAGAAGCAACACCGGCTTCACCGCGCGGGGAACGACCCTGCGCTGCATCCAGCCAAGGACGGTGACAAGCAACGCCAGAATGCCCACACCGGATGCGGAAAGGCGGTGCACCATGCGCACGGCGTTTTCCGTGTCGGCTGGCAACGTAGAACGCACCACATCGTCCACGCCAATGACCGAAGTCAGTCGCAGCAGGATGCTGGCGCCCAGAATGGCCAGTGCCAGCAACGCGCCCAAGGCGCCAATCAGGTGCAGGGCCCGGATGGGCGCGGTCGAGCGGGCAATTGAAAGGGTGGTCATGGGCTATGGCCGAGTGGGCTGCTGCAAGGCACGCAGCACGATAACAACGAACATCACACCGCCAACAATGGCGATCAGACCACCCAGGCCCATCAGACCCATGCCCAGGGTCTCCTGGGTGGAGCGCAGGACTTGGTCTGAACCGGCAACCTTGCGTTGCACCCCATAGCCGCCGGACCACACCAGACCGACAATGTGCATCATCTGGCCCACGCCATAAATGGTGGGTTGCCAGGCCGCTGCGCGGGAACGGGGGGCGGCATAGCCGAGACGGGGCAGCAGCAAATAGACGACCCCCATCATGGCCAGCGTCACACCGACGATGCAGCCATGGTAGTGGGCCGGAATCTTCACGTTGCTGCCGGTAATCAGGAAACCGATGATGCCCCCGGCGGAAAACAGCACCAGAGACGCAATCAGGCTGGCACGCAGCGGGCGCTTTTCGGCATCCAGTTGCCGAACTGGCCACAGCGACCAGAGAACCGCCAACGCGATGGGCGGAATGACCAGCCCACCGCCAAACCGCATCAGCAGGGTCTGCAGCTTGTGGTGTTCTATGGAGGTGACATCGTGTGCCAAGTAGGTAATGGGTGTCAAGAACACGCTCAACAATGCGATGGCCATCAACAACGCCACCACCCGCGGTGACAGTGGTAAACGGGCCCCAACTGCAGATGCCAGCCAGATCCAATTGACCAACATCAATAAGGTGTACGCGAACTGCAACACATGCCCACCGCCCCAAAACACCAGTTCGTAATAGATGCGTGGGTCCAGTGTGCGGGGCAAAGCAATCCATGACCAGGCAAATGCCAGGGCGGCAACGGCGTTGGCCACCATCGCCGCGCTCAGACCAAAACGCAACGCCCCTCCCCCGGTAATGCGCGTGCCAACCGGCGCCACGGCCAGCATGGAGCGCAGACACAACACCGTGATGCCAGCGCCGAACATCACCAGGCCGGTCAGAAAGACCGGGCCATCCAGCACCGGCACGTAATTCGCCATGACAGGTGTTGCAGCCTGAACGAACGGCGCAACACACATGGTCAGCGTGCCCACGGTGGACAGTGCGAAAGCCGTCCAGGCCAGATTTTGGTAGCGCTGTGTGCCACTCAGCGTCCACAGTGCGCCGCCAAAGGCCAGAAACCACACCAGCACGGAAAGATCGACGTGAACCACCAGAGCCACGCGGAAGAAGTCGGCCACGGGAAACAGGGTCTGCAACTGGGGGGTGCGTGACAGCACCAGCAGGATGGAAAACAGACCCGATGCCAACAGAGCCAGAAGACCGAGCCCCAGCCACGCCATCGCCAGGGAGCGGCGTGCGTCGCGCGGAACGCTCAGATCAAAGCCAAATTCAGGGGTAGAGTCCATTCGGTTCGCATGGGAGGTGGGCAACATCCCGGTAGCGGGCATTGCGGAGAGGTGATTGTCAGTCATCATGCAATTCCTGCAAGTGTGGGTCGGAGTTTGGATTTGTCTGTGAAGAACAAGGCTCGGCATCCAATGGCAGGCGTGACCGCAGGTCGGCAATGGCCTGAACCAGCTTTTCCCGCTGGTTGCCTGCCCAAACGACTGCAATGCGTTCGCGCGGGGCGGCTGCGCGCAGGCGCGGTTCGCGGGCACCCGTCATCCGGTTTTGTACCCAGCGGTCGCCCAGGCGGAACTCGCAGTCCGACTCCCGGCAGCCCGTGACCACAACGCCCTGAACGCCGAGTCGCAGGGCATATTCGATGAACGACGGCGGCAGCATCCCCGCACACTCCAGGGGGAGGACTGAGGTGGATGCATCGGACAGTTCGTGCCAGTCCTCGGCTTGCGCGCAACTGAACACCATGATCCTGGACGGGCCAGTCAACCCCGCAATCCTGGTCTGGAGCTGCTGGCGCATGGTGACCACCGGTTTGGAGGGCAGCTCGATGCCGGAAACGATGTCTTCAATGCGCCGAAACGGTGTGGATGACGGGCACGACCCCACGCAGATGCCGCAGGCCGCGCACATGTCCGCGATGACCGACGCTTGCTGTCGATGGTGCAGGTCATCGGTGCGTGCGACCATGACCACCGCACCGAAGGGGCAATCGGCAACGCAGCGAGAGCAACCATTGCAGTTGGCCAGATCGACAACTGCCGGCAGACCACGCGGCTTTGCCGATTGCGCGCCCTTCCCGTTTCGCAAAAACGGCAACACCATCAGCACGACGGTCACGACCGTAGCCAGCCACCATACCCCTTGCGCCGACAGCAGGTCAACCGCTGGGTGCAGCAGCAGGAAGAACCAGTCCAGGGACAGCGTGGCCGCAATGTGATTGGTGTCTGCCGGCCCCAGGCTCTCAGCCGGCACCACGAGCGACAGCAACACCAACATGGCGATGCTGTTGACGGTCAGGGACCGTGGTGGCCAGATGCGCACATGGGAAACACGCTGGATATGGATCCACA
>JAVBYK010000063.1 GCA_030824095.1 bacterium | reverse complement strand
CGACACCATGCAGCGCCTGCGCGGCAAACCGTGAGAGTGCCACCCCGTTCCTGGCTGCGTTTGCTCATCGCATTCGCTATTATTTTTATAGCTGGATGCGCAAGTACCACGAGGGCTACTGGCCAAAAAGACTCAGAAGCCCCCCGCTGGCAGGGCCGTCTGATGTTGACCGTGCATTCCGAGCCGGTACAGGCCTTCTCGGCCGACTTTGACCTGCAGGGCGACGCGCAGACGGGTGTGCTGGCCTTCTTCACCCCCTTGGGTACCACCGTGGCACGCCTGCAATGGAGCAACGAAGGCGCTTATTTACAGGCCTCGGGCGAAACGCAGCATTTTGCATCGCTGGATGCACTCACACTGCATGCCACGGGTGCGGTACTGCCCGTGGCCAGTCTGTTTGCGTGGCTCCAGGGTGACGCACTGGACACCCCCGGCTGGCAGGTGGACCTGCAGGGCCTGCCCAACGGGCGGCTCAGCGCCCAACGCACAGCGCCCGAGCCAGCGGCCCAACTCAAAATCATTCTGGAACGCTGAGCGCCGGATAATCCCTCCCCATGCAGTCGCTCTACGACATTCCTGCCCCCGCCAAGCTCAACCTGTTCTTGCACATCACGGGCCGACGTGCCGACGGCTACCACCTGTTGCAGTCGGTGTTCATGCTGATCGACTGGAGCGACACCCTGCACTTCAGTCTGCGCACGGACGGCCAGATCAGCCGCGAAGACCTGACCTGGGCCTTGCCGGCTGACGATCTGGTGCTGCGTGCCGCGCGCGCCTTGCAGCAGCACACCGGATGCGCGCTGGGAGCGCACATTGGCGTGGCCAAATCCGTGCCCGCCCAGGCCGGCATGGGCGGTGGCTCGTCGGATGCTGCCTCCACGCTGCTAGCACTCAACCGCCTGTGGAAGCTCCATCTGCCCGTGCAAACCCTGTCACGGATTGGCCTGGCGCTGGGCGCCGACGTGCCCTTCTTTTTAGGCGGCCACCACGCCTGGGTCGAAGGAATTGGCGAGAAAATCACGCCCATTGAGTTGCCACGCGCGCGCTTTGCCGTGGTCAAACCGGACGCCGGATTGGACACTGCACGAATTTTTTCTGATCCCACGTTGAAGCGCGATTCAGAAACTGCTATAATTTCAGGCTTCGCTGCAGATGCTTTCGGTAAATTCAAATTTGGCCGAAACGACTTGCAAGCCGTTGCCCAGAAGCTGTGCCCCGGTGTGAATCAAGCCTTAGAGTGGCTGCAATCACAGGGTTTACACGGCAGGATGACAGGCTCTGGCAGCGCGGTATTTGCGCAACTGCTGCATGGTATCGACGAGGCAAGCGTGCCGGACGCGCTGCAAGTCAGGTTATGCAGCAACTTGGATGTTCATCCTCTGGTGGGATGGGCACCCAGCGAAAAGACGGTTTAGCGGTGGGCAGCGTTTCGCTGTCAACCTGTGTAGGGGAGTCGCCAAGTTGGTTAAGGCACTGGATTTTGATTCCAGCATGCGAAGGTTCGAATCCTTCTTCCCCTGCCAAATTCGTTGTCCGGGACATTCCGGCCACGGAACGCGCAACGTAAAGACATAAACCCACTCTATCCGCTGGAACCCGCATGCAGGCTTCTCCTCCCCCAGATTTCATGATTTTCACTGGCAATGCCAATCCCGGCATGGCGTCCGAGATCGCGGCCCATCTGGGCATTTCGTTGGGCAACGCCGCCGTGGGCCGCTTCTCCGATGGCGAAGTCACGGTGGAAATCAATCAAAACGTGCGTGCGCGCGATGTGTTCGTGGTGCAAAGCACCTGCGCACCGACCAACGACAACCTGATGGAACTGCTGATCATGGTGGACGCGCTCAAGCGCGCATCCGCCGAGCGCATCAGTGCCGTCATTCCGTACTTCGGTTATGCCCGCCAGGACCGTCGGCCACGTTCCACCCGTGTGCCGATTACCGCCAAGGTGGTGGCCAATATGCTGCAGGCCGCGGGTGTGTCCCGTGTGCTGACCATGGATTTGCACGCCGACCAGATCCAGGGCTTCTTCGACATTCCCGTAGACAACATCTATGCATCCCCCGTTCTGCTGGGTGATCTGCGCCAGAAAAAATACGATGACCTGATTGTGGTCTCACCCGACGTGGGTGGCGTGGTGCGCGCCCGCGCCCTGGCCAAGCAACTCGGTTGCGACCTGGCCATCATCGACAAGCGCCGCCCCAAGGCCAATGTGTCCGAAGTGATGCACGTGATCGGTGAAATCGACGGCCGCAACTGCGTCATCATGGACGACATGATTGACACCGCCGGCACGCTGGTCAAGGCCGCCGAAGTGCTCAAGGAGCGTGGCGCCAAGAAGGTCTACGCCTATTGCACCCACCCCATTTTCTCGGGTCCCGCGATTGAGCGCATCGCCAATGGTGGCGCGCTCGATGAAGTCGTGGTGACCAACACCATTCCCCTGAGCGTTGCCGCCCAGGGCTGCCAAAAGATTCGCCAGCTCTCCGTGGCACCGCTGATCGCCGAGACGATCCAGCGCATTGCCAAGGGTGAGTCGGTCATGAGTTTGTTCTCGGATCAGGAAAACCTCTTTTAAGGTCTTGATCAGGACAACACCAGACGCCGTTGCATAGGGCAACGATCCCGCGTCTTTTTTCAACCGGAATCGCACTGGTCGCGGTGGGTTCCTACAGGAGTAAGTTTATGAAATTCGTCGCTTTTGAGCGCGCCAAGCAGGGCACGGGTGCGAGCCGCCGTCTCCGCAATACGGGTCGCACACCCGGTATCGTTTACGGTGGAGTCGGTGAGCCCTCGCTGATCGAGCTGGACCACAATGCCCTGTGGCATGCCATCAAGAAGGAAGCCTTCCATGCATCCGTTCTGGACATGGAAATCGCCGGCAAGGAAAGCAAGGTCCTGCTGCGCAACGTGCAAATGCACCCCTTCAAGCAATTGATCCTGCACATTGACTTCCAGCGCGTGGACGCCAACACCAAGATGCACATGAAGGTGCCATTGCACTTCAAGGGCCAGGAAGAGTCTTCCGCATTCAAGGTTGACCATTGCCTGATCACCCACGTGCTCAACGAAATCGACATCTCCTGCCTGCCCGCAGATCTGCCCGAGTTCATCGAAGTGGACCTCTCCGGCCTGAAGAAGGGTGCTTCCTTCCACCTGAGCGACGTCAAGTTGCCCAGCGGCGTGAAGGCTGTGGTCAAGGGACGTGAAAACCCCGTGCTGGTATCCGTCGTGACATCGGCTGCCGAAGCATCTGCCGAAGCAACCGCCGAAGCTGCTGCTGCCGCACCGGCCGCCAAGGGTGGCAAAGCCGCTCCCGCTGCCAAGGCTCCTGCCGCCAAGAAGTAATCAGTCCCTGCACTGATTCCAGCGCAAGCTGCAAACGGCCCACTTCGGTGGGCCGTTGTCGTTTGTGGCGCACCCAATTTGCCCTACCATCGGCAGGAATCTGTCTCTCCCCTCCCCGCTTGTCATGATCAAACTGTTTGTCGGCCTGGGAAACCCCGGCCCGGAATACGAAGCCACCCGCCACAACGCCGGTTTCTGGTGGGTCGATGCCCTTGCGCGCGAGCTCAAGGTCCACCTCAGCATGGACAAGGGCTACCACGGCATGGTGGCGCGCACCACGGTGCACGGGCAGACCGTGTGGCTGCTGCAGCCCCAGACCTTCATGAACCTGTCCGGCAAATCCGTTGCCGCCCTGGCGCGCTTCTTCAAAATAGCGCCGAATGAAATCCTGGTCGCACACGACGAGCTGGACATTGCCCCCGGCCAGGTCAAGCTCAAGTTCGGCGGTAGCCACGCCGGTCACAACGGCCTGCGCGATATCCACGCGCAGCTGGGCAGTGGCGACTACTGGCGCCTGCGCCTGGGCGTGGGCCATCCCGGCAACAAGGCCGAAGTCGTCAACTGGGTGCTGAAGAAGCCCATGCTGGACGACCGCATTGCCATCGACCAGTGCATAGACCGCTCGCTCAAGGCCCTGCCCGCCTTCCTGGCCGGTGACATGGACAAGGCCACCCTGCTGGTCCACACCAGCAAGCCACCCAGGGCCCATACGCCCCCGCCTCCCCGCCCCGACGCACCACTCCCTCCCGAAGGCAAACCATGAAACACACCACGTCTCTTGCTGCTTTTTTTATAGCAATCTTCTCAATATCCACGGGGGCTTTTGGCCAGAGTGTCTATCGCTGCGGCAATACCTACAGCCAGAAACCCTGCACCGACGGCGTACAGGTGGACGTGCAGGATGCCCGTACGCCAGCACAGAAGGCCGAATCGGAAGCCGCCGTGCGCCGCGAAGCCAGCACAGCCAACGCCCTGGAAAAGGCCCGCCTCCAGGAGGAGGCCCAGCTGCGAGCCGCCAACGCCAAAACCACGGCCCCGTCCAAGGACAAGAAGAAAAAGACCTCCAAGCCCACGACGTCCGATGCCCCAACCGGTGACACCGACGCCACCCATCGGGATGCGAAGCCGCACAAGCCCCCCCCGAAAAAGAAGAAAGAACCCGAATATTTCACCGCACGCGGTGCGTCCGCCGAAAAGCCCAAGTCCGGGGCCAGCAAGAACCAATAGGCCGTGCATTGCGGTGCTTGGTTTATAGTGAACCGCCTCCGCTCCAGCCATGGCCAATTCCGACCGAGGCGGATCATGGCATTCCGAACGACCTGGGTGCATCCATGAATGACGCATTTGACCG
>JAVBYK010000481.1 GCA_030824095.1 bacterium | reverse complement strand
TTGCCAAACGGGTGGCAGCCATGGACCTTCAACACCACGCGCTGGATGCCGCCGGACAAATCGGTCTTCCAGTTCTTGCCTTCGGCCGCGGCCTTCTCGGCATCGGTCAGGTCATCCCACCAGCCCAGCTTCTTGAGCAGCACATGGTCGAACTCGGGGTAGCCGGTGGTGATGTCGGCGCCCAGCGAATGCGAGCCATCTTCAGACAGCAGGCTCTTGCCCTCGCGTTCCACACCAAAGTTGGCGCGGAAGTTGCCGCCGCCGTCCATCACGTGTTTGGAGGTGTCATACAGGTTGGGTGTGCCCGGGTGCTTGAGCTCGGCCGTGCCATAGCAGGGCCAGGGCAGGCCGAAGTAATCACCGCTCATGTCGTAGCCGGTCTCCTTGTCCACGACCTTGCCAACGCACTTGAGTGTTTTCACGTCAAAGGCCTGCATGTTGCGCATGTGGGCCTTCAGGCGCTCGGGCGTTTGGCCGGTGTAGCCAATGGTCCAGACGCCCCGGTTGATTTCGCGCAGGATGTCTTCGGGCACTGGCTCGTCCAGCCCCTTGACCTTCTGCATCTTGTAGTTCTTGCTCAGTTCCTTGCCAAAGCCCAGGCGGTCGGCAAACTGCTGCATGATCATGTGGTCGCTGCGGCTCTCCCACAGCGGCTCGATCACCTTGTCACGCCACTGCAGGGAGCGGTTGGACGCCGTGCAGGAGCCACTGGTCTCGAACTGCGTGGCCGCCGGCAGCAGATAGACCGCCCGGTTGGGATTGAGGTCCTCGGGCTTGCCGGGCATGGCCGCCATGGCGGCGGTGGCCGACGGATAGGGATCGACCACGACCAGCAGGTCCAGCTTGTCCATCGCGCGTTTCATCTCCAGACCACGCGTTTGCGAGTTGGGGGAATGGCCCCAATAGAACACACCACGCAGGTTGGAGTCCTGGTCAATCAGCTCGTTCTTTTCCAGCACACCATCGATCCAGCGCGACACCGTGATGCCGGGCTTGCTCATCATGGCGGGCGACGAGAACTGTTTCTTGATCCACTCGAAGTCCACACCCCAGACCTTGGCGAAATGCTTCCACGAGCCTTCGACAATGCCGTAATAGCCGGGCAGCGAATCAGGGTTGGGACCGACGTCGGTGGCGCCCTGCACGTTGTCGTGACCGCGGAAGATGTTGGTGCCACCACCACTCTTGCCCACATTGCCCAGCGCCAGTTGCAGGATGCACGAAGCCCGCACCATCGCGTTGCCAATGGAGTGCTGCGTCTGGCCCATGCACCACACCAGCGTGCTGGGGCGGTTGTCGCTCATCATCTTGGCGACCTTGAAGACCTGCTCTTCCTTGACGCCGCAGGCCTCTTCCACCTTGTCCGGAGTCCACTTGGCCAGCACTTCTTCCTTGACCTTGTCCATGCCAAAGACGCGGTCGTTGATGTACTGCTTGTCTTCCCAGTTGTTCTTGAACACGTGGTAGAGCACACCGAACAGGAAGGGAATATCGGAGCCGGAGCGGATGCGCACATACTCGTCGGCCTTGGCGGCGGTGCGGGTGAAGCGCGGGTCCACCACGATCATCTTGGTGCCGGTTTCCTTGGCATGCAGCATGTGCAACATGCTGACCGGGTGCGCCTCGGCGGCGTTCGAACCGATGTACATCGCGCACTTGCTGTTCTGCATGTCGTTGTACGAATTGGTCATCGCACCGTAGCCCCAGGTGTTGGCAACGCCAGCCACCGTGGTGGAGTGGCAGATGCGCGCCTGGTGGTCGCAGTTGTTGCTGCCCCAGAAGCTGACGAACTTGCGCAGCAGGTAGGCCTGCTCGTTGTTGTGCTTGCTCGACCCAATCCAGTAGATGGAGTCCGGCCCGCTGGCCTTCTTGAGTTCCTGCAATCGGGCCGTGATCTCGGTCAGCGCCGTGTCCCAGCTGATGCGCTGGTACTTGCCGTTGACCAGTTTCATGGGGTAGCGCAGACGGTACTCGCCATGGCCGTGCTCGCGCAGGGCCGCACCCTTGGCGCAGTGCGCACCGAGGTTGATGGGCGAATCGAACACCGGTTCCTGGCGCACCCAGACTCCGTTTTCCACCACCGCGTCCACCGCACAACCCACCGAGCAGTGGGTGCACACCGTGCGCTTGACTTCGATCTTGCCGGCGCCAACGGCCGCGGCACCCGCCGCCGAGGCCTGCGCCTTCTTGACCAGTGTCAGCTGCGATGCAGCCAGCCCGACACCAACACCCAGGCCCGAGCGGCGCAGAAAGGCGCGCCGGTCCATGGTGGGCAGGGCTTGCGCCAGGCCGCGGCGCAGGCTGTGCACAAACGGCGAGCGGGGGCTTACGCCCGACACGTCAGATTTCTTGGTTAACAACATGGATGTCTCCGAAAGACGGGGGAATGCGCAATCAGACGCGGGTAGTCTTGTAGTACTGTTTGACGTGCTCGGACAGCGCATAGCCGCCCCCACGCTCGGGCATGACCTTGGGCGCGGCAGGTGTCTGGACCGCAGTCTGGGCTGTGGGCAACAGGCCAACCGTGGCGGCCACGGCACCCATGGTGCCAGCCCCGGCAAACAGCGTTCGCCGGGACAGTTTGGAAGGCGATGAGGACATGAGCAGTCTCCTGATGTAATTCTCTTATGCAGCGATCTGCATAGCGTTTCAGGTCTGAATCTAGCAACAAGCCGGCGAAACAACAAGTGGGCAAACCCTTCAGGAGAAGCGGCCGGGCCTGCAACGTCCCGCACACCGCTGGCGGGCTCTTTCGACGCGTAAGCGGGCCGAAAGAATCCCAGCAGAATCCATGCCACAGACGTCTATTCGCATGGATGCGCGCCGCACACAGAGGAGAGGCAGCCCTGTAACGGCCTCCATGGACCCACGCATGCGGCTGGGTTGCGCCAGTCTGTCCAGGTCCTTGCGACAATTTGTCGCAAGCCGACACTCGGGCCGGCCCGCCATCGCCGCCGCACCATCCCCCAACGGGGTTGCCTGCGGTGGCCATAAATATTTTTACCCGACTAAATTACTCGGGCCCATCGGTAGAATTTGGCTGCACCATGCTCCCTTCCCCCGCATCCCAAACGCCCGACGGCGCCCTCTCCCGCCCCCTGGAAGGCTGGCCCGACTGGTCCATTCTGATCGTGGATGACGAACCCGGCATGCGCAACTTCCTGGTCAAGACCCTGGTGCCGCGCTGCCGCAGTGTGATGAGCGCCGGCAGTGCCGAAGAAGGTGCCGAGTTCGTGCAGGCGCAGCATGTGGATCTGATCATTCTGGATATTTCGCTGCCCGGACAAAGCGGGTTGAACTGGCTCAAGACCCTGCGCGAGGGCGGCTACCGCGGTCATGTGGTTTTGATCACGGCCTTTGCCGATCTGGACACCGCCATCGAGGCTCTGCGGGCCGGCGCATCGGACTTCATCCTCAAGCCGTTTCGCGTGCCGCAGATCCTCAATGCCATCAAGCATTGCTTCGAGGCCACACGCCTGCAACGCGAAAACTATGTGCTCAAACACACCCTGTCCTGGCGAACCGGCGACACCAGCGGCCTGATCGGCAGTTCAGGCGCGATGCGTGCCTTGCGTGATTCGCTGCCGCGGGTAGCAGCAGTGGACAGCAACGTGCTGCTACAGGGTGAATCCGGAACCGGCAAGGAGCTGGTTGCACGGGCGCTGCACGCACTCAGCCCACGCGCGTCCGGACCGTTTGTTCCCGTCAACTGCGCGGCCATGTCGCCGGAGCTGATGGAAAGCACGCTGTACGGCCACGCCAAGGGCGCCTTCACCGGTGCCACCAGCGCCCGCGACGGGCTGTTCTACTACGCCCAGGGCGGAACCCTTTTCCTTGACGAGGTGGCCGAACTCGCCTTGCCCTTGCAGGCATCCCTGCTGCGTGCGGTGGAAGACCTGCGCATCCGCCCGGTGGGCAGCGCGCAACTGATCCCAGTGAATGTGCGCATCATCGCGGCCACCAACCGCAGCCTGTCGCACGAGGTGGCAGAGGGACGCTTCCGCAAGGACCTGTACTACCGCCTGCAAGTGGTGGACCTGGCGCTGGCGCCTTTGCGCGAACACAAGGAAGACATTCCTGAACTGGTGCGGCACTTCATGACCCACCTGGCGCCTGGCATGGGGGTGGAGCCACTGGACATCACCCCCGCTCAGATGGACTACCTGATGCAGTACCCCTGGCCCGGCAACGCCCGCGAGCTGCGCAACCTGGTGGAACGCTCGCTGATCCTGGGCGAACTCAACGTATCGGCCCTGTACGGCCCAGCACCGGTCGCCGCGCAGGGTGCGACACTGGCCGCGACCAACCTGCAGATGCTGGAGAAGCAGCACATCCAGTCGGTGCTGGATTCGGTGCGGGGCGACAAGACCCGCGCCGCCGAACTGCTGGGCATTTCCCGGCGCACGCTGGAACGCCGCTGCGCCGAGTGGGCCAGCGCATGACGCAACAGCCGGCAGGGCAGCGACGCTGGCACCACTTGTCGGTGCGCCACAAGCTGATGGCCTTGGCACTGCTCCCGTTGGTGGTGGTGCTGCCGTTGCTGGTGGGCGCACTGGTGCTGTGGGGCAATTCCGCTTTTGACCGACTGCTGATCACCAAGGTGCGCAGCGACCTGGCCGTGGCCCACGGCTACTTTGACCAGGTGCTCCATGAAGTCGGCTCCGGCACCCAGTCGGTGGCGGGCTCGCACGCATTGCACCTGGCGCTGGAGTCCC
>JAVBYK010000172.1 GCA_030824095.1 bacterium | reverse complement strand
CCGAAGTACTGAAGAAAATCTTCCGCAGACGACAGGGCCTTGAGTTGTTGAAGAAAGGTTTCCATCAGGACTTGCTCCATGGTTGGGGATTGAAAGGTGAGCGCCGGCTGGACGCCACCACACGGCCCGGAATGCCGACCACCGTGCTGTCACTGGGAACGGCATCGATGACCACCGAGTTGGCGGCAATGCGAACCCGGTCGCCCACGGTGATGGGTCCCAGAATCTTGGCGCCGGCTCCCACCACCACCTGGTTGCCCAGCGTGGGGTGGCGCTTGCCGGGCCGCCAGGTGGTGCCGCCCAGCGTGACGCCGTGGTACAGCGTCACATCGTCGCCAATGACCGCAGTCTCACCAATCACGGTGCCGGTGCCGTGATCGATAAAAAAGCGCTGGCCGATGTCGGCGCCTGGGTGAATGTCCACATGGGTCAGCCAGCGTGTGCAAAACGAAATCCAGCGCGGCAGGTAGCGCCAGCCGCGCATCCACAGGGCGTGGGCCATGCGGTGCAGCGCAATCGCATGCACGCCGGGGTAAATCGTCCAGGCCTCCAGCAGGCTGCGGGCGGCAGGGTCGCGCTCCAGCACGCAGCGCACATCGGCCGTTACCAGCGTCCACCAGGCAGGCGTCGGCAAAACCGGTGCAGTTGCAACGGCTTGCAGGGGCAGGGTGGCGTCCGGGGTGTCCATGTCGGGCCTCATGCGGCCATGCCGTGGGATGGGTGGGCTGGCACTTCCAGCGACTCCAGCAAAAAGCGACGCAGCTCGTCGGGCGATGCCTCTTGCTTGACCCGCATGGCGTGGTCGCGGATGCGCGCCAGCACGCGGCCGGTCAGCGCGTCATCCTGCAGTGCAATGCCCAGCCGGCCGTAGGCCTGGCGCACCGCCTGCGATCCGGAATGCTTGCCCAGCACCGTACGCCGTTCACGGCCCAGCTCGGACGGATCGAAACTCTCATAGGTGGAGGCGTTCTTCAGCAGGCCGTCGATATGGATGCCCGACTCGTGCGTGAACACCGCCTCGCCCACGATGCTCTTGTTGAATGCCACCTGCCGCCCGGAGGCGCGTGCCACCAGGCGCGAGATCGGCACCAGCGCCTGGGTGTCGATGCCGCAATCCGCATGGTGCAGGTGGCGCACACCCATGACCACCTCTTCCAGTGCCGCATTGCCGGCGCGCTCGCCCAGGCCGTTGACCGTGGTGTTGGCGTGCGTGGCGCCGGCGCGCAGTGCGGCCAGTGTGTTGGCGGTGGCCAGGCCCAGGTCGTTGTGGGCGTGGATCTCGATCTCCAGGTCCACCGCCGCGCGCAGGCGCGCAATGGCCTCGAAGGTGGTGAACGGGTCCAGCACGCCCAGGGTGTCGGCAAAGCGGATGCGGCTGGCGCCACAGGCCTGCGCGCGCTGCGCCACCTGGGCCAGGAAGTCGGCATCGGCGCGCGACGCGTCCTCGGCACCCAGCGAAATCTTGCGGCCACTGGCCACGGCCTTGCTGATGATGCGGCTGATCTGCTCCAGCACCCATGGGCGCGACTGGCGCAGCTTGTGGCGCAGGTGAATGTCGGACACCGGAATCGACAGGTGGATGATGTCCGCGTTGCAACGCAGGGCCTGCTCCAGGTCGGAGTCGGTCAGGCGGCCCCAGACCATCAGCGTGGCGGGCAGGTCCAGATCGGCAATGGCGTTGATGCAGGCAATCTCTTCCTCGCCCATGGCGGGGATGCCAATCTCCATCTCCGGCACACCGGCAGCGGCCAGTGCGCAGGCGATGGCGCACTTCTCATCGACCGTGAACGCCACCCCGGCGGTTTGCTCGCCATCGCGCAGCGTGGTGTCGTTGATGATGGGATGCAGCGGCATGGTGTGGCGTCCTTTGGCTACCCATATTGCAAGGTGCATGCCATCCGTTTTTGTGGCGCCAAACCGCTTTGTGGCGGCACTTGGCGGCAGGTTTGTCGGTTCCGGGGCCGGTCACGCTGCCCGCCTGGCAGCGGGCGTGTCGGGATTGTGTTGTTTCGGACAGAGCGCTGCGCGGTTGCAAAGATGGGAGGCGATTGCCCGTCTTATCGCCGCGAAGCACATCCGCCAAATGGCTAAGGTGACGCGTGCACCAGGGAGTCATCCACCATGAACATCAACCAGCTCACCAACTCCGCCACATCCGGCAACCTGACCAACACGGGTCAGAGTTCCACGCAGGCCACCGGCGCTGCCAACCCGGTGTCACAGGCCATGCTGAAGGCCGGCGCACGCCTGCAGGTGCAGTTGGACAGCACCACGGCGCAGCTCTCCTCGTTTGGCAAGCTCAAGTCGGCCGTGTCCGATGTGCAACTGGCCGCCAGTGCCTTGCACGCCTTCACCGCCACCACCAGCGCCGCCGATGTCAAGACCGCGGCGGCCAAATTCATTGCCAGTTTCAACGCGGCAATTACCACCGCCCGATCGGCGGCGACCCCGCGCGGTCCGGTGTCCGCCGAATCCAGCAGTGCCAACCGCATCAGCCGTGATCTGGGGCGCTCCGTGGCCCCCAACACGGCGACGATGGACGCGCTGCGCAAGCTGGGCGTCAAGCAACTCTCCGACGGCACCCTGGCGCTGGACACCGCCAAGTTCGACGCCGCCAACAAGGCCGATCCGGCGGCTGTGCGTACGGCCCTGGCCAAGACGGGGCAGCAAGTCAACCAGGCCGCGGCCAAGGAGCTGGAAACCGGTGGTGATGTGAACAGCTTGATGGCGTCGCTGAATCAGCGTTCCAGCAGCCTCAAGACCCAGCAAAGTTCCATGCTGGCCATGGCGCAGAAGCTGGCCGCCTACCAGTTCAACTACTGAGACCGTCAGGTCTGCTCCCGCTCCACCCACTTGTGCGCGCTGGGCGCCTGGTAGCTGGCAAAGCGGTCCAGCAGCGCGTCGGGCTGTGATTCCACCAGCAGGATGGTGCGGTGTGGCGGCTTGACGAACTGCTCCGCCACCGCGTGGTCCAGAAAAGCCGTCAGGCCGTCGTAGTAGCCCGCCACGTTGAGCAGGCCGCAGGGCTTGGCGTGAAAGCCCAGTTGCGCCCAGGTCCAGATCTCGAAAATCTCCTCGAAGGTGCCAATGCCGCCGGGCAGGGCGATGAAGCCATCCGACAGTTCGGCCATGCGCATCTTGCGTTCGTGCATGGAGTCCGTGATGTGCAGCTCGGTCAGTCCCTTGTGCGCCAGTTCCTTGCGCTCCAGCGCCTGCGGAATGACACCGATCGCGCGCCCGCCCAGCTGCAGAACCGCATCGGCAACCAGACCCATGAGTCCGACGCTGGCACCACCGTAGACCAGGCCCAGGTCACGCGCCACCAAGGCCTGGCCCAGGGCACGGGCACCGTCCGAATAAGCCTCCAGCCGCCCGGGGCTGGAGCCGCAATACACGCAAATGTTTTTCATGCTGATATCCGTATGAAAGGGAGTGGGGGCGCCATCGGTGCGGCGAACTGGCTCCATGATACGGGGGGAAATGAAATGCTATCAAAGTGATAGCTATAAATGCTTAGTCCACGAGGGCTAGGGCCCGATTTGGCACAAAGTCATTGCCGCTCAGTGCTCTCGCGCATGGTTGCGGGTGTGGCGGGGGAACTCCACCGTGATGTCGGTGTCCTTGAGCCGCACGCAGCAGGCCAGCCGCGACTGCGCCTCCAGGCCCCAGGCGTGGTCGAGCTGGTCGTTTTCCTCGTCGTCCGGCTCGGCCAGCGTTGCACCACCTTCGCGCACATAGACATGGCAGGTGGCGCATGCGCTGACCATCTCGCAGGCGTGCTCGATGGCCACGCCATGTTTGAGCAAGCTCTCGCACAGCGAGGCGCCGCGCTTGACTTCCAGCGTGCGGCCATCGGGGCACAGATCGGGGTGGGGCAATAGGCGAACGGTGGGCATGGCGGTCCGGGGGTGGGGTGGCGTCAGGCCAGGCTGTCCATGGTCTGGCCGGCCAGCGCCTTGCTGATGGAGGCGTTCATGCGCCGGGCAGCAAAGGCGTCGGTCACGGAACCCAGCGCGGCCGTGGCAGCACGCAGGCCTTCCACCGGCGCGTCGGTCTCCAGCGCATCGGCCACGGTGAACATCGCCTTGCGGATATCGCCCATCTCCGGTGGCGACAGCAGGACGGCGTCCTGCGCCAGCGCAGCCTCGGTGGCGTCGAGCATGCGCCGGGCGTCCACCTGGGCCTCGCGCAGCGCGCGCAAGTGCATGTCGGATTGCGAGGAGCCAATGGCGTCCTGCAGCATGGCCGAGATCTGCGTGTCGGCCAGACCGTAGGTCGGCTTGACTTCGATGTGGGCCTCCACGCCGGTGGTCTGCTCGCGTGCGGTGACTGACAGCAGCCCGTCCGCATCGATCTGGAAGCTCACGCGGATATGCACCGCGCCGGCCACGGCGGCGGGGATGCCGCGCAACACAAAGCGCGCCAGCGAACGGCAGTCCGCCACCGACTCGCGCTCTCCCTGCACCACGTGCAGCGACATCGCGGTCTGACCGTCCTTGAAAGTGGTGAACTCCTGGGCCCTTGCAATCGGCAGTGTGGAGTTGCGCGGAATGATCTTCTCGACCAGCCCGCCCATGGTCTCGATGCCCAGCGACAGTGGGCACACGTCCAGCAGCAGCCAGTCGTCCCCCCCACTGCCATTGCCGGCCAGCACATTGGCCTGCAGCGCGGCGCCAATCGCCACCACCTGATCGGGGTCGATGTCGACCAGCGGCTC
>JAVBYK010000301.1 GCA_030824095.1 bacterium | reverse complement strand
GGGTGCTGCAGGATCAGCACCTCGCAGGTGGGTGGCGTCGGCGTGATGAAGCCGCAGATGCAGGTTGCTTGGGGGCGCAGACAGGCAGCGCAGATGGCGCGCTGCATCACGCGCCCATGTAGGCCTGCAGCTCCTGCAGCAAGGCATCAAACGTGACCTTGCATCGCGGCGTGTTGCGCAGGTCCTCGTGCATGGTGAGCCAGGTCTCCAGGCCCAGCGTGAAACCCTCGGGCAGCAGGTGCACCAGCTGCGGGTCGCGCGCGGCCAGCGGCACCTGGCAGATGCCAATGCCGCAGCCCGCACGGATCAGCGCCAGCTGCGCCACATCGCTGTCGGTGCGCAGCGCAAAGGCTTCGCGCTGCCACAGCGGAAAACCCTTGCGCGCCGCGCGCACAAACGCAGTCTCCTCGTCGAAGCCAATCAGCGCGTGTTGCGCCAGATCCGCCACGGATTGGGGTGTGCCCCTTCGTTGCAGGTATTGCGTGTGTGCATGCAAACCCAGCTGCACCTGGCCCACGCGCCGCGCAATCAGCTGTTCCTGCTTGGGCTGCGTCATGCGCACGGCAATGTCGGCCTCGCGCTGCAGCAGGTCCTGTACGCGGTTGGACAGTACCAGTTCCACGCGCAGGTCCGGGTGGGCGCCCTGCAACTGCGCCAGGATGGGCGGCAGCACCTCCACGCCCATCACCTCGCTGGCGGTCACGCGCACCGTGCCCCTAATGCCCGAGCCGTGGCTGTCGGCGGCGCGCTTCAGCGCGGCAGCGGAACTGCTCATGGCCTGGGCAAATGGCTGCAGCGCCAGCGCCGCATCGGTGGGCAGCAGCCCGGTCTGCGAGCGGGTGAACAGCGCCACGCCCAGCGCCATCTCCAGCGCGTCAATGTGCCGCCCCACGGTGGGTTGGGCAATGCCCATGGCGCGGGCGGCGCCCGAAAGCGAACCCTCTTCCAGCACGCCCAGATACGAGCGGTACAGCTCCCAGCCAATTTCGGTGTGGTTGTCGGTAGTCATACAGAAATGTATGGCGGCTGGCACATGTTGGTCAATTGCCTATTGGCCGCCGCCCTTCCAAACTCCATGCCATCGCAACACGCCTTCAAAGGAATCGGGTCATGGGCAACAACACGGCATTGGTATTGGGCGCCACCGGCGGCATTGGCGGCGAGGTCGCCCGCCAGCTGCTGGCCGCAGGCTGGACCGTGCGCGCACTGCACCGCGGCGGCGCGCAGGCCACAGAACAACTGCGGGGCATTGCGTGGGTGCGCGGCGACGCCATGGTCCGCGCCGATGTGCAGGCCGCCGCCCAGGGTTGCTCGGTGATCGTGCATGCCGTCAACCCGCCCGGCTACCGCCGCTGGGCCGAACTGGTGCTGCCCATGGTGGACAACACCATCGCCGCCGCGCAGGCACAGGGCGCCACCATCGTGCTGCCCGGCACGGTCTACAACTTTGGCCCCAGCGCATTCCCTACTTTGCAGGAAGACTCGCCGCAAGAACCCCTCACCCGCAAGGGTGCCATCCGCGTGCAGATGGAGCAACGCCTGCGCCAGGCCAGCAGCCAGGGCTGCAAGGTCATCGTGGTGCGCGCCGGCGACTTCTTTGGCCCCAAGCCCGGCAACAGCTGGTTCTCGCAAGGGCTCATCCAACCGGGTCAGCCGGTCAAGGCCATCAGCCTGCCGGGTGCGCCCGGTGTGGGCCACCAATGGTCCTACTTGCCCGACGTGGCCCGCACCATGGTGGAGCTGGTGCAGCGCCGCGACACGTTGGAGCCCTTCGCCGTGTTCCACATGGCTGGCCATTGGGACGCTGATGGTCGGCAGATGGCAGAAGCTATCTGCCGTGTGGTCTCCCGCCGTGGCGGCGCCCAGCCCAAGGTCAGCGCCTTCCCCTGGTGGCTGACCGCACTGGCCGCGCCCTTTGTGCCCACCTTGCGGGAGCTGCGCGAGATGCGCTACCTGTGGACCACGCGGGTGGAGATGAGCAATACCAAGCTGCTGGCAACGCTGGGGCATGAGCCGCATACGCCGCTGGACGAGGCGGTGGAGGCGGCGTTGGAGGGGATGGGTTGTTTGGTCGTGGCGGATTGAAGGCGGGCAGATAACAATAGCGGCTGCACAGCCCCTGTTCCTGGAAGGAGTTCTGCATGGCAGCACCCGAGAAAGTCAAAGGCCCCGCGTCCTATTTCCCGTCTATCGAGAAGACCTACGGCCACCCCATGGAGCATTGGTTCGCCCTGGTGCGCCAGCAGCAGGGCATGAAGCATATGGAAATCGTGAATTGGCTCAAAGCGGAGCACGGCATGGGGCACGGGCATGCCAATGCAGTCGTTGCGTTTTGCCTGGCACCCACAAAAGTCCCGTGAGCCGCAGTACCTTATTTGGGGGTTTCGGGTGCGGGAGTGTCCATTGCGCTCAAGCCACCCCCGCCCTTTCCAGCATCGCATGCAACAGCACATTGCACCCGGCCGTGATGTGCTCGGGCTTGGCATCCTCAATCTCGTTGTGGCTGATGCCATCCTTGCAGGGAATGAAGATCATGCCGCTGGGCGCCAGGCGCGCCATGTACACGGCATCGTGCCCGGCGCCTGACACGGCAGGCATGTTGGAGTAACCCAGTTTCTTGGCGGCACGCCCCACGGCATCCACGCAGTCGGCGTGGAAGACCTGCGCCGGGTAGCTCGACACCAGCTCGATCTTCACATCCAGCCCACTCTCCTTGCCTGCTTTGGCGGCAAAGGCCTTCACCTCATCGGCCATCTGGTCCACCAGTGCATCCGTGCTGTTGCGCAGGTCAATGCTGAACTTCACCCGCCCCGGAATCACATTGCGGCTGTTGGGAAAGACCTGCACCATACCTACCGTGCCGCGGCCATGCGGCTGGTGGCGCATCGCGCAGGCCACCACCTCCTGCATGATGCGGGCGGACACCTGCATCGCATCCTTGCGCAGCGCCATCGGCGTCGGGCCGGCATGGGCCTCCATGCCGGTGACGGTGCAGTCAAACCAGCGGATACCCAGTACACCGCTGACCACGCCAATCGTCACATCCGCATCTTCCAGCACCGGGCCTTGTTCGATATGCGTCTCGAAGTACGCACCGATGGGGTGGTCCCCCGGCTCCTGATCGCCGATGTAGCCAATGCGCTCCAGTTCGCCCTTGACCGTCTTGCCTTCGGTGTCGGTGGCCGCATACGCATGCTCCAGCGTGAAAGCCTTGGCGAACACGCCCGAGCCCATCATCACCGGCACAAAGCGCGAGCCTTCTTCGTTGGTCCAGAAGGCCACTTCAATCGGGGCTTCGGTCTGGATGCCCAGATCGTTCAGCGTGCGCACCACTTCCAGGCCAGCCAGCACGCCGTAGTTGCCATCGAACTTGCCGCCGGTGGGCTGGGTGTCGATATGGCTGCCGGTGACGATCGGTGGCAGTGCGTTATTGCGCCCGGCGCGGCGCATGAAGCCGTTGCCTATTCGGTCGATGGTGACGGTCATGCCAGCTTCGCGCGCCCAACGGGTGACCAGATCACGGCCTTGTTTGTCCAGATCGGTCAGGGTCAGGCGGCAGACGCCGCCTTTGGGGGTGGCGCCGATCTGGGCCAGTTCCATCAGGGAGTCCCACAGGCGAGAGCCGTTGATGCGGGCCGATGCAATGTCGATGGCGGTTGCGGTATTCATGACTTCTCCTTCACGTTCTCAATAGCGACTTGTCGCTGGTATGGGGATGGCCGGGTGCCGATTTCTGCGCGTTTGGCAGTATGAGGCGCCCGGTCATCCCCATACCAGCAGGCTAGCAACCTAGCGTTTGACAGCCGTCGGCACCAGCGTCTCCGCCCGCAACTTGTTCGCCGCAAAGTTGGCGCTGAACGGCGCGCGGTGGATGTAGCGACCCTTGCCTTTGACGGCGCGCAGATCGCCCTGCACAAACACCAGCTCGCCCTGGCTGACGGTGTGGCTGGGGATGCCCTTGACGGTGCGGCCCTCGAAGATGTTGTAGTCGCCCTTGCTGTGCTGCGTCTTGGCGGACAGTGTCTTGGTGCCCGCAGGGTCCCACACCACCAGGTCGGCGTCGGCTCCCACGGACACGCTGCCCTTTTGCGGGTAGATGTTGAACAGCTTGGCCGTATTGGCGGAGGTGATGGCCACGAACTCGCTGGGCGTCAGGCGCCCGCTGTTCACGCCCTCATCCCAGATCACGGCCAGGCGCTCTTCCACGCCGCCACAGCCGTTGGGAATCTTGGCAAAGTCGTCCTTGCCGGCGGCCTTCTGCGCGGCGCAGAAGGTGCAGTGGTCGGTGGCGGTGGTGTGCAGACTGCCGCTTTGCAGACCGCGCCACAGAAACTCCTGGTGGCCCTTGGGGCGGAACGGCGGGCTCATCACATGCGCGGCAGCGGTCGCAAAGTCCGGGTGGCGGTAGACGCTGTCGTCCACCACCAGGTGGCCGGCCAGCACCTCGCCATAGACACGCTGGCCACGGGCGCGGGCGCGGGCAATGGCCTCGGCGGCTTCGATGCAGCTCACGTGCACTACGTAGATCGGCACGTTGAGCACATCGGCAATGGCGATGGCGCGGTTGGCGGCTTCGCCTTCCACCATGGGTGGGCGTGACAGCGGGTGGCCCTCGGGGCCGGTGATGCCCATCTCGGCCACCTGTTTCTGCAGCAGGTAGACCAGTTCGCCGTTCTCGGCGTGCACGGTGGGCATGGCGCCCAGTTCCATGCAGCGCTTGAAGCTGTTCAC
>JAVBYK010000314.1 GCA_030824095.1 bacterium | reverse complement strand
CGCCTGAACGCCACGGCGCGGGCCGTGCGCTTCGCCGGTGTGGGCATTGCCGACATTGCGCGCCTTTCCGTGACCGATGTGCGCAAGTGGGTGCAGACGCTGCAGGTGATTGGCGGCATGACGACGCGTGAGGGCGACATCGCCCGCGATCTGGTGCCGGAGATCAAGAGCCGGCTCGAATTTCTGGAGGAGGTGGGGCTGGGTTACCTGACGCTGGACCGGGGAGCACCCACGCTGTCCGGTGGCGAGGCGCAGCGCATCCGGCTGGCGGCGCAGTTGGGCAGCAATTTGCAGGGCGTGTGTTACGTGCTGGACGAGCCCACCATTGGCCTGCATGCGCGGGACAACAAGATTCTGTTGGGCGCTTTACGCTCGCTGAGCGACAAGGGCAATACGCTGGTGGTGGTGGAGCATGACGAGGACACCATTCGCCACGCGGACCACATCATCGACATTGGGCCTAGTGCGGGCAAGCGCGGTGGGCGGCTGGTTGCCGAGGGCTCGGTGGCGGATGTGCAAGCAGCTTCCGATTCGCAGACCGGGCGGTATTTGTTGCATGCGATGAAGCATCCGTTGGTGGTGCGGCGCTCGGTGGTTTCCTATGCGGAGTCTGTGGCACGTTCTGTTGCTCTCGCTGCGGGGGAAGCCGGTACGCCGGGCACCTCATACGTCCGCGATGCGGCCGCCAAATCGGCACCCGGCGCACCGCCTTCCCCCGCCGATGGCGTTGACGGCAAAGGTCCTAAAAAGCCACGGGGCAAGGCGGCCAAAGCTGCGGCTGTTGCGGCGGCGAATGCTGCAGCCAGTGTGGCCGTGAATGCAGAGTTCCTGGAACGCGAACGCGTCGCCGCCATCTATGGAGCAGCGGGAGCCCTTGGGGCGGGTGACGATTTGGCAATCGCGCAGCGAGTGCATGAGGAGCCTGCCTCAAGGGCTTCCGCTGCGGGGCTGGCAAGAAACGAAACCATCAACTGGCTCACGGTCAAAGGTGCGAAGCTCCACAACCTGCAAAACGTCACCGCCCATGTGCCGCTCAAGCGCCTGGTCGCCATCACCGGTGTGTCCGGTTCCGGCAAATCCACCTTGGCAAGAGACGTGCTGCTGACCAACGTGCAGGTTGCCGTGCAAAAACGCAGCACCAAGGCCGGTCGTGATGCCCTGGAGGCCGGCGAACAAATCCCATGGACCGGCTGCGAAGGCGTGGACGGCTTCGAGACCATTGACCGCGTGCTGGAAGTGGACCAGACCCCCATCGGCAAGACGCCGCGCAGTTGCCCAGCCACCTACATCGGCTTTTGGGACACGATCCGCAAACTCTTTGCCGACACGCTGGAGGCCAAGGCACGTGGCTATGCGGCCAACCGCTTCAGCTTCAACACCGGTGAAGGCCGCTGCCCCGGTTGCGAAGGGCAGGGCATACGCACCATCGGCATGAGCTTCTTGCCGGACGTGAAGGTGCTGTGCGAAACCTGCAAGGGCGCGCGCTTCAACCCCGAAACCCAGGCCGTTACCTGGCGCGGCAAGAACATTGGTGATGTGCTGCAGATGGAAGTGGACGAAGCGGTGGAGTTCTTTGCCGCCATGCCATCCATAGCGCACCCGCTGCAACTGCTGAAAGACGTGGGCCTGGGCTACCTCACGCTGGGCCAGCCATCGCCCACGCTCAGCGGTGGTGAGGCACAGCGCATCAAGCTGGTGACGGAACTGTCCAAGGTGCGCGACGACATCGGCAAGCGCGGCCAGAAGTCGCCGCACACGCTGTACGTGCTGGACGAGCCCACCGTGGGCCTGCACATGGCCGACGTGGAGAAGCTCATCCACGTGCTGCACCGCCTGGTCAACGCCGGCCACAGTGTGGTCGTCATCGAGCATGATCTGGACGTGATTGCTGAAGCCGACTGGGTCATCGACCTGGGGCCGGACGGCGGCAATGCCGGTGGCCAGGTGGTGGCCGCAGCCTCCCCTGAGGCCGTGGTGCGCCTGGGCACCCACACCGGCGTGGCGCTGGCAGCAGTGTTGGCGCGTTAGTCGATGGCTATTTGCTATCAAAACAGGAGCTGTCCATGCATATTTCACGAGGGCTAGGGCCTGATTTCACTGAAAGGAATCTGGCGTGAGCAACTCTCTACAGCCCCTGATCGAGTCCCTGCGCACGTTTGCGAAAGAGCGTGATTGGGGGCAATTCCACGCACCCAAGAACCTGGCCTGCGCGCTGTCGGTGGAGGCGTCGGAACTGCTGGAGCATTTTCAGTGGCTGACCGAGGAACAAAGCCGCACCCTTGGCGCAGAGAAGAAGGCCGAGGTCGCCGCCGAAGCGGCCGATGTGTTCCTGTACCTGCTGCAGTTCTGCGACCAGCTCGACATCGACCTGATGGCCGCCGCTCGGCAAAAACTGCAAGTCAACGCGGTAAAGTATCCCGTGGCCAGCCCGGCGCCCAACGACTCCCAACCATGATCACGTTCTACAACCACCTGCACGCCCAGCACCAGGGCAAGGTCGAGATGTTCCGCGGCGCGCTGGTGCCGTGCTTTGAGGTGCCGGCCCGTGCCGACCATGTGCTGGCCGAGCTGACGCACCGCCAACTGGGCAGCGTGCGCCAGCCGCATGCGTTTGACGATGCGGCGCTGCTGGCCGTGCACAGCCAGCGCTATCTGAACTTTCTGGCCACGGCCTGGGACCAGTGGGTGGCGCTGGATGCGGCCAATGCACACAAGGACATCCTGCCTTCGGTCTGGCCCACGCGCACCTTCCGCACCGACATCGAACCCGACAACTTTGCCGCCAAGGTGGGGCTGTATTCGTATGACGCCGGCTCGCCGTTCACTGCCGGCACCTGGGTTGCCGCGCGTGCTGGTGCCAACTGCGCGTTGAGTGCGGCGCAGCAGGTGCTGTCGGGCGACCGCGCGGCCTTTGCGCTGAGCCGCCCGCCGGGCCACCATGCTGGCGCCGACTTCTTCGGTGGCTATTGCTTCCTGAACAACGCGGCGCTGGCCGCGCAGTACCTGCGCGATGCCGGCATGGCCAAAGTGGCGGTGCTGGACATTGACTACCACCACGGCAACGGCACGCAGGCCATTTTCTATGACCGCCCGGACGTGTTCTTTGCCAGCATCCACGGCGATCCGCGCACCGAATACCCGTTCTATCTGGGCCATGCCGACGAGACCGGAACGGGCGCCGGCGAGGGCTTCAACCTGAACCTGCCGTTGCCGCGCGGCACGGGCTTTCATGACTGGCTGCGCGCGCTGGACACGGCACTGGCTCGCATCCTGCAGTTTGGGGCCCAGGCGCTGGTGGTGTCGCTGGGCATGGACACCTTTGTCGGCGACCCGATCTCCGGCTTCACGCTGGACAGTGACGACTACCTGCGCGTGGGCAAGACGCTGGCGGCGCTGGGCCTGCCCACGGTGCTGGTGTTTGAAGGTGGCTATGCGGTGGCCGAGGTCGGTGTCAACGCGGTCAACGTGCTGGAAGGCTTTCTGCATGGCTAACCGGGCCACACGGCGGGCAGTCTGATGCACATTGAGCCTTTGGAGCCCCGGTCGGCGCGCGCCAAGCTGGCCCTGATCGGGTTCATCGCGCTGACGGTGCTGATGGGCCTGTTTGCGGCTGGCTCCTATGTCATGACCGAGCGGCGCCTGAACGGGCAGCGGGACGAGCTGTGGGCCCGCCTGCAAAGCCATGTGGGGCCGCCGGTGTCGCGCGCGCTGTGGGTGTATGACCTGCCGGGCCTGAAAGCCATTCTGCATGCCGAGCTGGGCGGCTCGGTGCTGGGCATGGCCGTGGTGGATGATTCCGGCAAGCTGGTGGCCCAGCAGGGGCAGGCTCTGCCAGTGGCGGGTGGCACGCTGCCGGCCAACGTGCAGGTCCTGTCCATGGAAATTCCGCCGGTGGAAGGGCAGGAATTGGGTCGCATCGATGTGGCCTGGTCCGACGCCGCGCTGCGCAGCGCGCTCAATTCCACGCTGCTGCTGGCGCTGGCGCAGCTGGTGGGCGTGAGTGTGGTGCTGCTGGGCGTGGTGTGGATCGGTGTGAACCGGCTGATCTTCCGCCGCATGCGCCAGTTGCAGCAGGCGCTGGACCATGCCTCCAGCGGCGACATGGCCACCGACATGGTGGCCCTGCCGGTGACCGCCCATGACGAGTTCGGCGCCATCACCCACAGCATCAACACCATCACCGCCCGGTTGGGCCGGGAGCTGGAGGCGGGCCGCGAGTCCGAAGAAGAGGCGCACGCCGCGCTGCGCAGCCTGCAGGCCGCGCAGGAGAATCTGGTGCGGGCCGAAAAAATGGCGTCGCTGGGCCGCTTGGTTGCCGGTGTCGCCCATGAGCTGAACACGCCCATTGGCAACATCGTCATGGTGGCCAGCACCCAGCACGAGGTGGCGCGCCAACTCGACCACGCGGTGGCCCAGGGTGCGCTGACGCGCAAGTCCCTGACCACGTCGGCAGCGCGCATCTCCGAAGGCGCCGACCTGATCCTGGGCAGTGCCCGGCGCGCCGCCGAGCTGATCCAGAGCTTCAAGCAGGTGGCCGTGGACCAGACCACCGACCAGTTGCGCGACTTTGACCTGGCCACGCAGACCGAGGAGGTGTTGTCCGTCATCTCCCACGTGTTGTCCAAGACGCCGATCCGCATGGTGCAGCACCTGGAGAGCGGCATCGCCATGCACAGCTACCCCGGACCGCTGGGCCAGGTGGTGACCAACCTGGTCATGAATGCGGTGCACCATGGC
>JAVBYK010000064.1 GCA_030824095.1 bacterium | reverse complement strand
AACGGTAACTGCGCCATAGTTCACTCCGGCCTGGATCTGGGCCGCCGAGGGTGCAGCGGAGCCTGTGGTGACAGCCATCCAGTAGCCCAAGGCCTTCTCGCTGGCCGTGGCACTCACGGCGCCGCCACTGGTCGTGGGTGCGCTACTGGCTACACCGCTCAGGGTGGGTGCTGTGCCGTCCAGCACATGGGTGGCGCCGGATTCAATGACCTGGCCTGCGGCGTATGGGTTGCCCGCAATGTCGGTGAGGGTCACCGGTGGCGTGACCTTGACGTGGGTGTTGGCGGCCAGGTTGGTGATGGTGGTGGCCGCGTTCGCGACATCCACGGCACTCAGTGTCAGGGTGATCTGGTTGCCACCGGCCAAGGCGACACTGGCCACGGTGTAAGCGGGGGAACCTCCATTGGCGCTCACCGTCCAGCCGCCAGCACTGCCCAGGCTGCCACTGGCCAGTGCCTCGCTGAAGGTCAGGACCAGCTTGTGCGGATCAGACTGGTTGTTGACGACGATATTGGCTGCAGGCAGCGTGGGTGCGGTGGTATCCACCAAAACGCCGACAGTGGACCCCACGCTGTTCAGAGTCAGCGCCGCATCCGTGTTGGCGGCGTTGCGGATGGTGCCGCCGTTGAGGCTCAATGTCCCCACAGCAATACCATCGGTGTCGGTCTGGCCGGCCAGCACGGTGGTGCGGAACAGGCTGGTGGTGGTGCTGGGCGATGACACGAAGGCGGCCTGCACCGTAGTGGCACCAATGACCAGCGTGATGCCGGGTGTACCCGTCACGGTGGTGGCCTGGTCCCAGGTGATGGTGAAGTCCAGATTGGCACCCGCCTTGTAGCTGCCGTTGGCCGGAACTGCCACACTGACCACGGCGGGGCCGGGAGCGGGAGCGACGGTGTTCGATGCGGCCGAGGCTGCGCCGGTGCCGGCACTGTTGTGCGCCGTGACGCTACAGGTATAGGTCTTGCCGTTGGTCAGACCGGCGACGACGATGGGCGAGCTGGTGCCGGTGTTGGTGCCGGTGATGCCGCCATTGCTGGAGGTGCAGGTTGCGGTGTACTGGTCAATCGTCGCCCCGCCGTTGAAGGCCGGTGCCGTGAAGCTGACGCTGGATTGGGCGTTGTCGGTCGATGCCGAGCCGATAGTGGGGGCACCGGGGGCCACGGCATTGACGGTGAAGGACTGCGACACCTGTGCCGCCGCCAGGTAAGTGCCGTCACCCGCCTGGTCGGCGCTGATGGCGCAGGTGCCAGTGGTGACAAAGGTCAGAGCGCCGCCGCTGGTGACGGTACACACGCCGGTGGTGGAGGATGTGAAGCTGACCGCCAAGCCGGAGCTGGCCGTGGCGGTCAGCGTGGGTGTGGTGCCAAAGTTCTGCGCGCCGGGGTTGGCAAAGGTGATGCTCTGCGCTCCCTTGGGCGTGACCGCGTTGGATGCCACCGAGGCCGCACCGGCCCCAGCCAAGTTGCCGCCGTTAACGGCACAGGTATAAGTTTTACCGTTGGTCAGACCCGCAACCGTTATGGGCGAGGCAGCACCCGTATTGGTACCCGCGGCGCCGCCATTGCTGGAGGTGCAGGTGGCTGTATACGTTACCGTCGCGCCCCCGGTGAAGCCTGGGGTAAAGGCCACGCTGGCCTGGGTGTCGCCCGCGGTGGCCGTGCCTATGCTGGGTGCGCCCGGGACAACCGCGTTGACGGCAAACGATTGCGACACCTGCGTGGCTGCCACATAGGCGGCGTTGCCGGCCTGGTCCGCACTGATGGTGCAGGTGCCGGTGGTCAGGAATGTCAAAGCGCCACCGCTGGTGATGGTGCACACGCCAGGGGTGGCCGTGGAGGAGAAGACGACCGTCAACCCGGAGGTGCTGGTGGCACTCAGCGTCGGTGTGGTGCCAAAGTTCTGCGCGCCGGGGTTGGCAAAGTTGATGGTTTGAGCCGCCTTGGGCACGATGGAGTTGGACGCCCCCGAAGCTGGACCGGAGCCCGCTGAGTTGGTGCCGAGAACACTGCAGGTGTAGGTCTTGCCATTGGTCAGGCCGGTGACCAAGATGGGCGAGGCGGCACCGGTGTTGGCGCCGGTGGCGCCCCCATCGCTGGAGGTGCAGGTGGCCGTATAGGTGACCGTGGCGCCGCCCGTTGAGCCGGGGGTGAATGTGACGGTGGCCTGGGCATCGCCCGCAGTGGCGGAGCCTATGGCGGGAGTGCCGGGAACACAGGCGGCGGTGGTGAACGTGGCGTCACTGCCAAACGTGGTGCCACCAATGCTCACGGCCACGGCGCGGTAATGGTAGGTGGTATTGCAAGCCAGGCTACCGATGACTGCCGACACGGCGGTGGCGCCGGTCCCGGCGCCCAAGGTGTAGGGAGTCGCTGTCACATAACCGCCATATCCGGCGGTGGTTCCGTAGTCGAAACTCACGGTGGTCGATAGCCCGTTGTCGTTGGCCGTGGCGTTCAGCGTAGCGCCGTTGGCGCCGATGCCAGAGGCGCTACCGGTGGTGGCGCTGGGGGCGTTGGCCATCCACTTTGCGTACAGCACGGTGCTGGCAGTGATGTTGAAGGAACCACTGCCTGCCGCGTATTGGGTGCCAGAACCATCGCTTGCCGTGTTCCAGCCGCTGAAGGTGTAGCCGGTGCGTGTCAGGCCGCCGCTGTTGCTGGCCACCGTCACCGTGGCGTTGCTGGCGTAGACGGTGGCATCGGTGGGCGCGCTGCCGCCGGTGTTGCCATTGCCGTTGTAGGTGACCGTGTACAGCAAAGGACAGGCGCTGGTGGTAAAGCTGGCATCGCTGCCGTTGGTGGTGCCCGCGCTACTGACCCCATTCACCCGGAAATGGTAGGTGGTGTTGCAGCTCAAGCCAGACACGCTAACCGCCGTTGGGGTGTTGCCGGTCCCGGCCCCCAGCGTGCCCGCCGAGGCACTGCTGCCATACCCAGCGGTGGCGCCGTAGTCAAAGCTCATGGTGGTGGTCACGCCGTTGTCATTGACCGTGCCGTTCAGTGTTGCGCCAGTGGTGCTGATACTGGAGGCCGAGCCAGTGGTAGCCGTTGGAGGTGGGAACAGGGGTGTTCCCGTGGTCGACGCCGTGGCCACACCTTTGCGTACGGCGTTGACTGCGCGGATTTGCACTTGATACGCCGTTCCGTTGGTCAGGCCCGTGATGACAATGGGGCTGGTGGTGGACGCGGGCGACACGGCGGTGAAGGAACTGCCACCATTGGTCGAATACTCGTAGTTGGTAAGAGGCGTTCCGTTGTCCGCACCCGCCGTGAAGGCCACCGACAGTTGGCCAACGCTCGGTGTGATGCCAGTAATGGTTGGTGCACTGGGCACAGCGGCGATATTGGTCAGGGTAACGTCATCAAAACCGAGAGCAAAGTTTGACGGACTGGCGGTCACCCTGACCCAGGTGATGCCCTGCATGGCCGTAGCATCGGCCCCATATAGAGTGCATACCGTGGCCGGAGTACCATAACCCAAACCGGAATTGCCGGCCACCGTGCAGGTCGCGAAGGTTCCCCTGTTGGAGGCCAACGTCACCGTTTCATCGGTACCCAAAGCTTCACCGAATGTGATGGAAGTCAAGTCAAAGGTTTTTCCGCTGAAGAGCGAAAAATCGATGGACCACTCTTGACCATAGTTTGTAGATGTAACTATGGATTTTGAGCCGGACAATGCGCCAGAACCCGTATAGGTGGACCAGTCGTTCATCTGGTCGAGGGCCGATTGCGCGACGAGGGTTTCCCCGGAAACCGTCTGCCTGACCTGAGAGTTTCCCAAGCCGCTGACATTGGCTTCATAGTCGAAGACGATCGCGTGTGCCGGGGAGGCAGCAAACAGGAACAGAGGAAGGATCGCCAGCAGCGATACCAGCTTTCTCCAGACCGACCAAACGCATTGGGTTCTCATGGCTATCTATATCCGCAGTTGTTTCGGCGCCCAGGGCGATGCCAGGCAACCAAAAATTGGCACAGTGCGGCGATACTAGGAAGCCAGCGTTCGCTAAACGTTCGCAACGCGCAGACGCGCCCTTGCCAGGGTTGCTCCACTCCGCAAATCGCTATATATTTGATAGCTACAACAGCATGTTTCACGAGGGCTACAGCCAACTTTTGCATAAAGTCATCCGTAGATCGGGACCAAGGTCCCGACCCGTCGCGTCCGGCCCTGGCGCCGTGGAAAATACGCTGGAGTCGCGCGTCTTGCACAACAACCGTTCACCTACCGTTCGCTGACCCACTATGACTGCCATCGGCATCCCAGACACCGGCTTTCAGATCCTGTTGCTGGGCGACATGCAAGTAAGGCGCAATGGGAAGCCGGTGGTCGGTTTGTCTTACGCCAGGATGCGCGCCCTGCTGGCCTACCTGGCGGTGGAGCGCGAGCGGGAGCACCAGCGGGAAGCGTTGGCCGATCTGCTGTGGGCTGGCACCAATGCTTTGACGGCACGTGGCAATCTGCGCCGCACCCTGGCGGATTTGCGTCGGGCGCTGGAGGTGCCTTCGGGCGACGCGCTGTTTTCCAGCAGCCGGGACAGTATCCGCATCGTCGCGCATGCCTATGTCGATGTGCTGGACTTCACCACACCGGTCCAGCACAACGAAGAGCGCATGCTGGGCCTGTACCGAGGCGAATTCCTGGCGGGTTTGTCCCTGCCCGATTGCCCGGAATTTGAGCACTGGCTGCAGATACAGCGGGAAAGCCTGCGCCGCCGCGCGCTGGCCTTGCTGGAACGACTCACCAACCACCACGAATCCCAGGGCGATTACATG
>JAVBYK010000302.1 GCA_030824095.1 bacterium | reverse complement strand
CCCCCTCCACTCCCTGCGTGCTGGCCCAGGTGAACGCACAATCTGGGTGCCACGCCACGACACACCGGAAAGAACCATGAAGATGAAACGGCGCGAGTTACTTCTGACAGCCCTGGCATCGGCCTGGATGGCGCAGCGGGCCCATGCCGAGGGCGGCCCCATCCGCGTGGGCTACTTCGACAGCTACTGGCCCATGAGCCGCCGCCTGGGTGACAACACCATGGCTGGTGCACTGGTGGACAGCCTGCGTGCGGTGGGGCGCAGGGCGGGCATCGAGCTGGAGCACCACGGCTACCCCTGGGCGCGCGTGCAGCAGATGATCCAGCGCGGCGACCTGGACGCCTTTTGCACCATCCGCACCGATGAACGCCAAAAATACGCCCTGTTTTGCAACACCCCCGTGATGAGCGTGGCCTATGGTGTGTACCACCGCGCTGATGATCTGCGCCCGCTGCAGGCCAGGTCGATTGCCGACCTGCGCCAATTTCGCCAGGGCACCTACTTGGGCAGCGGCTATTCCAAACAATACCTGGAATACGACCGTCTTCAATTCGACAAGGACGACGCCTCGGTCCTGCGGCGCATTGCGCTGGGCAATCTGGACACCTTTGTGGAAGGTGCGGCCCTGAAATCGACCGTGGTGAAGGACCTGGGCCTTTCGGAGCAACTGCGCTTCACACCGATGGCGTTTCTGCCAACGGCAGATTACTGCTTTGGACTGCGCCGGAGTTTCCCCGATGCACAAATGGTGATTGAGCGTATGGAAAGCGCCGTGGTTGCGTCCAGGGAGTCGGGGGAGTTACAGACGGTTATGGCGCGGTATCTTCTTTGAGGCGCGGTTATCCCGGCATTGGGGTCGCGGCGTCAACCGCCAATGCGCTCCCGGTAGCTCATCTCAAGAGTACCCAATTCTGGCCCTCCATATCGGGGACGCACTTCACGGAGCATTTTGATCGGGAAACCCCAGTCCGGCAGCATCCAGCGCGTCACCTTGACGTAGGTTCCATCGTCGCCGAACTCTTCCATTTCAAGGCGGTAGGCCTTGAACGTGCCCGCCGGCACTGTGACTTCTTCCAACGCCGTGATGCGTGTTGTTCCGGTCACGACGGAGGAGCTTCCGGCACGCGGCCCCAAGGCATCCGTCCTGAGTGAACGGTATTTCCAGCGTTTGCCAATGGCGTAATCACCTGCGGGCAGGTCAAGCCGGGGCGGGTCAACTTTCGAAACAAAACGGTTGCGGATGGTTGCACCTTCACGGGTGTAGATGTCCTGCCCATTGTTGATCTCGACCGTGTCTTCATCAATCCGGGTCACTCTCGCGACCCCTGTCCGGGTGGACTTGGTCAGATCATCCCGAATGTAAAAGTAGTGCTTGTCACCGAGCTGGAACCGGTCCTTGCCCGGCACCTGGACCATGCCGTCACGGTCGGGAACCGGTTTGGTTTGCGCACGCGCCAGGCGCTCCAGCGTGGCGCTGGCCAGTTCGCTGATGCTTCCACTGGGGTAGCGCAGCAGGTATTCGTAAAAATCGTCCGGGTTGTGGCTCGTGGCAATGCGGTCCCAGTCGGCTTTTTCACGCTGGAAGGCCAGCTCTTCTTCCTGCTTTTTGGAGAGCGTTCCGCTGGCCTTGGCCGCAGCACTGGCGCGCTCTGCCTCCTGTTGCTCTTTGAGTCGGGCCAGCTCCGCCTGTTGCAGGACTTCCTGCGCCCGGGTGCGCGCCTGCCGGCCGAGCTGATCCAGGTCCTCTGCCTTGAAGGTGTACTTGACGCCGTCATTGAAGTAGAAATCCTCTTCCAGGCTGGTGCTCTCCCAGGGCACCTGTTTTCCTTTGCTGGTTTGTCGAACCTGCAAACGTACGCGCTTGAAGACATCTTCGATCTTGGAGGCCGGCCGGGTCAGTTCACGCAACAGAAAGCCGGTGTAGAGACCGTTGGAACCCACAGAGCCATCGTCGGCCACATTCCCCGGGGCCGTGGCGTAGGCCAGAAAGGTGCCCGGTGGCGCATCCATCTGGGCCAGACCCTTGTCACTGGTGGTGCCGAAAAAGGGGTTGTCCCGGCAGGCATCCAGCACCACGATGTTCATGCGGTTTCCGGCCGCCTTGAAGGCCTTCATGACGACGTCCACATCCACCGATTGCTCCGACACATCGGCCGCACTGGACAGGCGGGCGTTGACCGGAACCATGTAGTTGCGCCAGTTCATCTGCAGGCCATGCCCGGCGTAATACAACATGCCCACACCCGACTTGTCGGCGAGGCTCTTGCCCATGGACTGGATGGCCGCCACCATCTGCGCACGCGAGCCATCGCGCACCTGGGTCACGGAAAAGCCCAGGCGTTTCAATGCATCGGCCATGGCCGTGGCATCGTTGGCCGGATTGTCCAGGGCGGCTGCGCCCTCATAAGCAGAATTGCCAATAACCAACGCCACACGCACGTCCAACGGAGCCACCGCCGCAGCGGAGAAACTGCACAGGGCCACGGCGGCAAAACTCACGCGCAAAGACTGCTGGATGGACATGGTGTGCTGCCTCAAGAAATATTACCTGCGTCGTGCGCTGCGCACCCCGGCCAGATCCGCCACGATGCCCAGCACCTTGGTCAGTCGGCCCGAATCGCTGACCTCCACCGTGAAGGTCATGAAGGCGATGCCGCGGATGGACTGGGTCTGCACGCCGATGACGTTCATTTTTTCCTTGGCAAACACCTCGGAGATGTCACGCAACAGGCCCTGGCGGTCGTTGGCTTCCACTGCCACGTCCACCGGGTAGACGGAGCCGTCGCCGCCGGTCTTGCCGCCCCACTCCACCTCGATGACACGGTCGCCGCTGCGGGTGACCATGTTGCGCAGGTTGGAACAATCCGCGCGGTGCACGCTGACGCCCTTGCCCCGGGTGACAAAGCCACAGATGGCGTCCGGCGGAGCCGGCTTGCAGCACTTTGCCAGTTGCGTCATCAGCGAATCCACACCCACCACCAGCACGCCGCCCTTGCCGCTGTGGCTGGGCGGACGCTGTTTTTTGAGCAGCAGGAATTCGTCCTGCGGCAGCACGGGCTCGGGCGGGCGCAGCACGGCCTCGATGTTGCGCAGCGAAAACTCGTCCTTGCCGACCACCTCGAACAGATCTTCGGCCGAGTTGAAGCCCAGTTGCGAAGCCAGGTCGTCGAGTTTGACGGCGGTCTTGCCCTCGCGCTGCAGCAGTTTTTCCACCGCCTCGCGGCCCTTGGCCACGGTCTCCGCCAGGCCTAAGGCATTGAACCAGGCCCGCACCTTGGAACGGGCGCGCGGGCTGGCCAGAAAGCCCAGCTCGGGGTTCAGCCAGTCGCGCGACGGGCCGCCCTCCTTCACCGTGGTCACTTCCACGGTCTGGCCGTTTTTGAGCGGCGTATTCAGCGGCACCATGGCGCCATCCACCCGCGCGCCACGGCAGCGGTGGCCTAGGTTGGTGTGCACGCTGTAGGCAAAGTCCACCGCCGTGGCGCCCTGGGGCAGCTCCACAATCGCGGCGTTGGGCGTCAGCACGTAGATGCGGTCGTCAAAGGTCACCGAGCCCTGACTGCCCGACAAGTCGCGCTCCCAGGCCAGCAGCTGGCGCAGCACGGCGATCTTGGCGTCGTATTCACCGCTGGCCGACACGCCGGCGTAGCCTTTGGTGCCGGCCTCCTTGTAGGCCCAGTGCGCCGCCACACCGGTCTCGGCATGGTCGTGCATGGCCTGGGTGCGCACCTGCACCTCGATGGGCTGACCACTGGCATCGCGCACCACCGTGTGCAGCGACTGGTAGCCATTCGCCTTTGGCCGGGCAATGTAGTCGTCAAACTCATTCGGCACCGGGGTGAAATGGTCATGCACCCAGCCCAGAGCGGCGTAGCAATCCGGCACCGTTGGCACCACAATGCGCAGGGCGCGGATGTCATACACCTGATCAAAGCCCAGCGATTTGCCGCGCATCTTCTTGACAATGCTGTAGATGTGCTTGGGGCGGCCCTGCACGGTGGCGTGGATGCCTTGTTGGGCCAGGTCCGCCGCCAGTTGCAGGCGCAGCGCCTCGACACTGGCTTCGCGCTCCACCCGCTTCTCGTCCAGCAGGCGCGCCACCTCGCGGTAGGTTTCGGGCTCCAGGAAGCGGAAGGACAGATCCTCGATCTCCCACTTGATTTCCCAGATGCCCAGGCGGTTGGCCAGGGGCGCAAAGACCTGCAGGGCTTCGCTGGCCAGGCCGGGCGGGACCGGCAGCTTGGTGGCGGCAAAGTGGCGCAACGTCTGCAGGCGCGATGCCAAACGCAGCATGACCACGCGCAGGTCGCGCGAGAAGGCCAGCAGCATCTTGCGCACGCTCTCGGTCTGCGCGGCGGCGGTTTGCGCCATCGGTATCGGCGCGGCGGCATGGCTGGCAGACACCTGCGCCAGACGCGCCATGCGCTGCACGCGCACCAGCTTGGTGGTCTCTATGGCCAGATCGGCGAAGTTGGCGCCAAAGGCCTTGGCAATCACCTCGTGCGGCTTGTTCAGGTGGTCGCAGGCATAGACCAGGTAGCTGGCCGCCTGCATGGCCTGCGAGCCACCGATGGATCGGAGGATACCGGCTACCGCGTCGGCGTGGACCAGCACGTTCTCGCCGGTGTCCAGCGTTTCGCTGGCCAGGAGCGGCTCGGCAAAGGCGCGGGCGCGGGCCAGCGCGTCGGCCTGCTCGGGCAGGCTTTGCGCGGTGGCCGCGATCACGGGCGCCGGGGTCAGGTGTTCGGTTGCGTGACTTTTCATGGGAGTAGGAATGCAGCCACGGCCGCCACCTGGTCGGCGGC
>JAVBYK010000065.1 GCA_030824095.1 bacterium | reverse complement strand
GCCTACTCGCCCCGCTTCCTGTGGATGTGGCCGAATGCGCGCATCAGCGTCATGGGCGGCGAGCAGGCGGCCAGCGTGCTGGCCACGGTGCGCCGCGACGGCATCGAGGCCAAGGGCGGTGCGTGGAGCAAGGACGAGGAAGAAGCCTTCAAGGCGCCGATCCGCCAGCAGTACGAAGTGCAGGGCCACCCCTACTACGCCACGGCGCGCCTGTGGGACGACGGCATCATCGACCCTGCCGACACGCGCCGCGTGCTGGCCCTGGGCCTGTCGGCCACGCTGAATGCGCCGATCCCGGATGTGAAGTTCGGTGTGTTCCGGATGTAAGTGCGTAAGAGGCCGGTCAGAAACCTTTAGGATTCACAGCAATCAGTATTGCCGGAGAGCGAACCCATGTTAAGCACCATTCATATCCAGGCCTTCAAAGGCTTCGCGGACACGCGGATTACACCCCTGCGCAAGGTGAATTTGATCTTGGGGGGGCAGAACGTGGGCAAGACATCGCTGCTCGAAGCGGTGTATTTGGGGGCGAGCAATATCAATAACTATCAATTGCTTGCTTCGCTGTTCCGTGTTGCAGAGGGACGGGACAGTCAGCGGTATGTTCAGTCTGTTCTGGCCAAGGCCGAGCGCCAGATCGATTTGGTGGATGAGCATGGAACGATGTTGCGCACAGCACTTAACGTGAAGTCCAATTCGATGCTTGATTCGAGCGGATTTCATAGTCTCGGCGGATTTTCATCCGAGACTGTTCAAATCGATAGGTGGATTACTGGGAGCCGGCTTGCTTCAAATCTTGAAGTGACTAGGCAAAAGTTATTGAGCGAAGGTGGCGATTTGATATCCGCTGATATCGCATCTAAGAATTTGTCATTTGTGGACCCCCTGACAGTCTCTGTCCATTTGCCCAACCAGTTCGGACTTGTTCAACTGTTAGATCAAACGGTGATGTCCAGAAAGAAGCGTGTCCTCCTGGAAATGCTGCGTGCCATAGAACCCCGTTTGGAGGACATGCACTCCCTATCACCGGATGGCGAGCAACGCATCTATGTGGAACTCAAAGGGGATGGCGACGCTCTGCCCCTGCCCTTGCTCGGACACGGTTTTTCCCGTTTGGTCCATCTTTATTGCAGCTTGCTGGTGACGAACGCCAAGCTGGCGTTGATTGACGAGATCGAGAACGGCATTCATTACTCGTCGTTGCCATTGCTGTTCCTGGGCATTCAGGACATTGCTGTCAGGCACGATGTGCAGACCATGATGACTACGCACAGTTGGGACTGCATTCGCGCGGCGTACAACGCGTTTGCCGACACCGACAGTTTGAAAGACTTCCAACTCATTCGCTTGGAGCGCGACGGAGACAACGTCCGTGCCGTCGTGATCAACGACGAAGCGCTGGACACAGTCATGGAGGCGGGCTATGAAGTCCGTTAAGCCAGTGAGTGAAGCGATCACGGCTCCGGTTTTGCTGCTGGTCGAAGGACAGGATGAAGAGTATCTGCTGAAGAAGATGTGTCAGCATTGGTTTCAAGCGCGTGCCAGGAACATTGACATTGAATGTGTCCGTGGCGCAGACAAATTCCCCGCTGCTTTTAAAGCGTTGAAGGTCCGCAGCAGGGGCGCCTTGAAGGTTGTCGGCGTTATTGCCGACAGTGAAGAAGATCCGCTGGCCACAGCTCAGCGGTGGAAGGATTTGATCGCGGAAGTGGCGCCGGTTATCCATTGCCCGTGCGAGAAGTTGCAGGTGCCGGACGAGCGCACTCCGGGCGCATTCGAGGCCTTGGTGCTGAAGGCATTGGACGACGATCCTGTAGTGGCGTGCGCCACTACCTTTCGGGATTGCGTGGTCCCCCATATTGGCGTACGAACTTCTGCGCAAAAGGACAAGATTGCCGTCCAAGCTTGGCTTAGTGCCAGCCTGGGACAGGCCTATGGCAATGTGTTCAGAGCGCAGCAGCGTGACCCAGAAAATCCTTTGCTCAACTATGACCATGCGGCTTTTTCAACGATCAGGGCATTCATTGAAGTGCTGTTAGCCAAAGTGGAGTGATTCAAGTCCGCAGGCGTTTGTTTGCGGCAGAGACGGGCATTCGCGCACCGCGCATTGATACGAGAGAGACATATGTTCACCAAAATCCTTATCGCCAACCGTGGCGAAATCGCGTGCCGCGTAGCGGCCACCGCCCGCCGTATGGCCGTCAAAACCGTGGCCGTTTACTCGGATGCCGATGCCGGCGCCAAGCACGTCGCCGCCTGCGACGAAGCCATCCACATTGGTGGCAGCGCGCCCAAGGACAGCTACCTGCGCTGGGAAAAAATCATTGCCGCGGCCAAGGCCACCGGCGCCCAGGCCATCCATCCCGGCTATGGTTTTCTGAGTGAGAACGAAGAGTTCGCGCAAGCCTGTTCCGATGCAGGGCTGGTGTTCATTGGACCGCCGCCGTCCGCCATCAAGGACATGGGCCTGAAGGCCGAGTCCAAGCAGTTGATGGAGAAGGCCGGCGTTCCGCTGGTGCCCGGCTACCACGGTGCCAACCAGGACCCAAGCCTGTTGCAGGCCGAGGCCGACCGCATTGGCTATCCCGTGCTGATCAAGGCCAGCGCCGGTGGCGGCGGCAAGGGCATGCGTGCGGTCGACAAGTCCGAGGACTTTGCCGCTGCGCTCGCGTCGTGCAAGCGCGAGGCGATCAATAGCTTTGGCGACGATGCGGTGCTGATTGAAAAGTATGTGCAGCGCCCGCGCCACATCGAAATTCAGGTGTTCGGCGACACCCAGGGCAACTACGTCTACCTGTTCGAGCGCGACTGCTCGGTGCAGCGCCGCCACCAGAAGGTGCTGGAAGAAGCCCCGGCGCCCGGCATGACGCCCGAGATGCGCGCCCAGATGGGCCTGGCCGCCGTAGCTGCGGCCCGCGCCGTGAACTACGTCGGTGCCGGCACGGTGGAGTTCATCGTCGAGCAGCGCGACGGTGGTGAAATGAATTTCTTCTTCATGGAGATGAACACCCGCCTGCAAGTGGAGCACCCGGTCACCGAGGCCATCACCGGCCAGGACCTGGTGGAGTGGCAGTTGCGCGTGGCATCGGGCGAACCGCTGCCGCTGCGCCAGGACGAACTGCGCATCCACGGCCACGCCATCGAGGCCCGTATCTGCGCCGAGAACCCCGACAACAACTTCCTGCCCGCCACCGGCACGCTGCACGTCTATGGTCTGCCGGCCTGCACCACGTTCGAGCGCGCCGACAACGCCGTGCGCGTGGATGCCGGCGTGCGCGAAGGCGACACCATCAGCCCGTTCTACGACTCCATGGTGGCCAAGCTCATCGTGCACGGCGCCACCCGCGAACAGGCCCTGGCGCGGCTGGACACTGCGCTGGCACAAACCCACATCGTGGGCCTGGCGACCAATGTGCAGTTCCTGCGCCATGTGACAACCAGCCTCTCGTTTGCCCAGGCGCAACTCGACACGGCGCTGATCCCGCGCGAGTCCGCCGTGCTGTTCAACCAGGAGAGGGTCGGACTGCACATGGCGACCGCGGCCATGGTGGCCGACATGCTGGTCAGCGAACATGCGCTGGCCCAGCAGGCCAATGTCCATGGCTGGATCGACCCCTGGGCGCAGCGCGACGGCTGGCGTTCGCATGGCGCGTCCAACCGCGAATTCAAACTGGAGTTCCACGGCGAGCCGCACACCGCGCTGTTCACCCGCCTGCACGATGGCGGCCTGCAGCTGACGATTGATGGCAACACTGCCGCGTTGCACTACGTCCCCGTGGCCGGCGGCGCGCTGGACGTGCGCTACGGCGACCTGCGTTCCACCGTGCATTTGTATAAGAAAGGCGAGGTAGCCCACGTATTCACTGCCCAAGGTGCTACACAAATCGTAGCAATTGACGCGCTGGCCCATGCTGGTGAAGTGCACGCCGAAGTCGGCCGCCTGACCGCGCCCATGCCCGGCAAGGTGGTGTCGTTTGCCGTCAAGGCCGGTGATGCCGTCAAGAAGGGCCAGGCGCTGGCGGTGATGGAAGCCATGAAGATGGAACACACCATTGCGGCCCCGGCAGATGGCACGGTGGCCGAACTGCTATTCGCCCCCGGTGACCAGGTGACCGAAGGCGCCGAGTTGCTGAAACTGGAAGTTGCCGGCTGACATGCGAATAACGTTCTGCTGCACCGATACTGCGTCCGAGCCCTGGCTGCAGGGCCTGCGCGCCGCGCTCCCGGATGCAGACGTGTCCCTGTGGGCACCCGGTGCGCCGCCGGCCGACTACGCCGTGGTGTGGGCGCCGCCTCAAGCGTTCTTTGACGAACAGGCGCAACTGCAGGCCGTGTTCAACATCGGCGCCGGAGTGGATGCGCTGCTGAAGCTGCGCCTGCCGCCCCAGGCCAAGATCGTGCGGTTGGACGATGCAGGCATGTCGGTGCAAATGGCCGAATACGTGTGCCACGCCGTCATCCGCCATTTCCGCGAGTTCGATGCCTATGAGGCCGACACCCGCCAGGGCAAATGGTCGTTCCGCAAGCCGCGTGATCGGGCCGATTTTCCCGTGGGCATCATGGGGCTGGGCGTGCTGGGTGCACGCGTCGCGCGGTCACTGGCGCAGTTTGAATTTCCAGTCAACGGCTGGAGCCGATCGCCCAAGGCGGTTGACGGCGTGCGGTGCTTTTCGGGTGCCGATGGGTTCAACGACTTTCTGGCCGCCAGCCGCGTGCTGGTGTGTTTGCTGCCGCTGACGCCCGACACACGTGACATCATGAACCGCGATACCTTGTCGCGTCTGCAGGTCGGCGGCTACGTCATCAATGT
>JAVBYK010000228.1 GCA_030824095.1 bacterium | reverse complement strand
TGGCGGTTGCTGGTGCCCACGCAGTCGGAGCCGGTGTCGCCACCGCCGATGACGATGACGTGCTTGCCATCGGCGCGCAGCTGGCCCTTGAGCTTGTCGCCGGCATTGACCTTGTTCTGCTGGGGCAGGAACTCCATGGCGAAATGAACCCCGTCCAGATCCCGGCCGGGCACGGGCAGATCGCGAGACTGCTCGGAGCCGCCGGTCAGCAGCACGGCGTCAAAGTCCTTTTGCAGTTGGGCGGCGGAAATGCTTTCCTTGGCCCAGTTGGTGACCTTGGAACCCTTGGGCAGCTCACCAATCATCACGCCGGTGCGAATCGTCACACCTTCCTTGACCAGCTGATCCACGCGGCGGTCGATGTGCGACTTTTCCATCTTGAAGTCGGGAATGCCGTAGCGCAGCAGGCCGCCCACGCGGTCGTTCTTTTCAAACAGGGTCACGCTGTGCCCGGCGCGCGCCAGTTGCTGGGCGGCTGCCATGCCGGCCGGGCCGGAGCCCACCACGGCCACCGTCTTGCCAGTCTTCACTTTGGCAGGTTGCGCCAGCACCCAGCCTTCGGCCCAGCCGCGGTCGATGATGGCGTGCTCGATGGACTTGATGCCCACCGCCTCGTCATTCACATTCAGCGTGCAGGCGGCCTCGCAGGGTGCGGGGCAAATGCGGCCGGTGAACTCGGGGAAGTTGTTGGTGCTGTGCAGGGTATCGAACGCAGCCTTCCAGTCACCCCGGTACACCAGATCGTTGAAGTCCGGAATGATGTTGTTGACCGGGCAGCCGTTGTTGCAGAACGGTGTGCCGCAGTCCATGCAGCGCGCCGCCTGTTTGTTGGCCTGGGCATCGTCCAGACCGACCACAAACTCTTTGTAGTGTTTCAGGCGCTCGGCAACGGGCTTGTAGCCCTCTTCGATGCGCTCGTATTCCATGAAGCCAGTGACTTTTCCCATGATTCTTCCTTCTTACTTAGCAGAAGCTGCTTCTTTTTTTGTAGCAGCTTGCGCAGGTTTGGCGAGGGCTGCGGCCGATTTCTTTGCATGAATCTCGCCCAGGGCACGTTTGTACTCGTTGGGGAAGACCTTGACGAACTTGGCGCGTGAAACCTCCCAGTTGTCCAGCAGGTCACGGGCGCGCTTGCTGCCGGTCCAGCGGTTGTGGTCCTCCAGCAGTTTGCGCAACTGTGCCTCGTCGGTCTGGCCACGGTGCCAGATCGCCTTGTTAACGTTGGCTTCCTGCTCGGCTGCGGTCAGCACCTTCTCCATGGACACCATGGCGGTGTTGCAGCGCTTGGCGAACTGGCCGTCTTCGTCGTACACATAGGCGATACCGCCGCTCATGCCGGCCGCGAAGTTGCGCCCGGTCTTGCCCAGCACCGCCACAGTTCCGCCAGTCATGTATTCACAGCCGTGGTCACCAGTGCCTTCGACCACCGCCGTGGCACCGGACAGGCGCACGGCGAAGCGTTCACCGCCAACACCGCTGAAGAAGGCCTCACCACTGGTGGCGCCATACATGACGGTGTTGCCCACAATGGTGTTGCGGATGGCTTCACCCCGGAAGTCGATGCTGGGGCGCACCACGACGCGACCGCCGGACAGGCCCTTGCCGGTGTAGTCGTTGGCGTCACCAATCAGGTACAGGGTGATGCCATTGCACAGGAATGCGCCGAAGGACTGGCCACCCGTACCTTCGAGCTGGATGCGGATGGTGTCATCCGGCAGGCCTTCGGGGTGCACCTTGGTCACCGCGCCGGAGAGCATGGCGCCCACGGAACGGTTCACGTTGCGCGCCACTTCCATGAACTGCACGCGTTCGCCCTTGTCGATGGCCGCGCGGCTCTTGGCGATCAGCACATTGTCCAGCGCCTTTTCCAGGCCATGGTCCTGCTCCAGCGTCTGGAAGCGGGGCACGTCGGCCGGCACTTGGGGCTGAGCGAACAGGCGACCGAAGTCCAGGCCGCTGGCCTTCCAGTGCTCGATACCCTGGCGCATGTCCAGCAGGTCGGAGCGGCCAATCAGGTCGTCGAACTTGCGGATACCCAGCTGGGCCATGATCTGGCGCACTTCCTCGGCAATGAAGAAGAAGTAGTTCACCACGTGCTCGGGCTTGCCGGAGAACTTCTGGCGCAGCACCGGGTCCTGCGTGGCCACGCCCACCGGGCAGGTGTTGAGGTGGCACTTGCGCATCATGATGCAACCCTCGACGACCAGCGGTGCGGTCGCGAAGCCGAATTCATCGGCGCCCAGCAGCGCGCCGATGGCGACGTCGCGGCCGGTCTTCATCTGGCCATCCGCCTGCACGCGGATGCGGCTGCGCAGGCGGTTCAGCACCAGGGTCTGCTGGGTTTCGGCCAGGCCGATTTCCCAGGGGCTGCCGCAATGCTTGATGGACGACCAGGGCGAGGCGCCCGTGCCGCCGTCGTGGCCAGCAATCACCACATGGTCGGCCTTGCACTTGGCCACACCGGCGGCGATGGTGCCGACGCCGATTTCCGATACCAGCTTGACACTGATGCCGGAGTGCGGTGCCACATTCTTCAGATCGTGGATCAGCTGCGCCAGATCTTCAATCGAGTAGATGTCGTGGTGCGGCGGGGGCGAGATCAGGCCCACACCGGGAACCGAGTGACGCAGGCGGCCGATGTAGTCAGACACCTTGCCGCCGGGCAACTGGCCACCTTCACCGGGCTTGGCGCCCTGGGCCATCTTGATCTGGATCTGGTCGGCACTGTTGAGGTACTCGGCCGTGACGCCAAAGCGGCCCGAGGCCACCTGCTTGATGCGCGAGCGCAGGCTGTCACCGGCGTTCATGGGGATGTCGACCTCCACCACGTCCTTGCCGATGATCTCGGCCATGGTCTGGCCCTGCTTGATCGGGATGCCCTTGAGCTCCTGGCGGTAGCGTGCGGGATCTTCACCACCCTCACCCGTGTTGCTCTTGCCGCCGATGCGGTTCATGGCGATGGCCAGCGTTGCGTGGGCTTCGGTGCTGATGGAACCCAGCGACATGGCGCCGGTGGCAAAGCGCTTGACGATTTCCTTGGCGGGCTCGACCTCGTCGACCGGAATGGCCTTGGCCGGGTCTATTTTGAACTCGAACAGGCCGCGCAGCGTCAGGTGGCGCTTGCTCTGGTCGTTGACCAGCTGCGCATATTCCTTGTACGTGTTCCAGTTGTTGGAACGCGTGCTGTGCTGCAGCTTAGCGATGGTGTCGGGCGTCCACATGTGGTCTTCGCCGCGGGTGCGCCAGGCGTATTCGCCACCGGCGTCCAGCGCATTGGCCAGCACCGGGTCGTTGCCAAAGGCCGCCTTGTGCATGCGAATGGCTTCTTCGGCGATCTCAAAGACGCCGATCCCTTCGACCCTGCTGGGGGTTCCGGTGAAGTACTTGGCCACGGTGGCGCTGCTTAGTCCAATGGCCTCGAACAGCTGGGCACCGCAATAGCTCATGTAGGTGGACACGCCCATCTTGGACATGATCTTGGAGAGGCCCTTGCCCACCGCCTTGACATAGTTGTAGATGGCCTTGTCGGCACTCAGGTCACCCGGCAGGTCCTTGTGGATGCTGACCAGGGTTTCCATGGCCAGGTAGGGGTGAACTGCTTCGGCGCCGTAGCCGGCCAGCACGGCAAAGTGGTGCACTTCGCGGGCGGTACCAGTTTCCACCACCAGGCCGGAGGTGGTGCGCAGGCCTTCAATCACCAGATGCTGGTGGATGGCAGAGAGTGCCAGCAGCGCGGGGATGGCCACCTGCGCGGCGCTGATGCCGCGGTCGCTGATGATCAGAATGTTCTTGCCGCTCTTGATGGCGTCCACGGCCTCGGCGCACAGGGATGCCAGCTTGGCTTCCACGCCTTCGTGGCCCCAGGCCAGCGGGTAGGTGATGTCCAGGGTATAGCTGCGGAACTTGCCCTGGGTGTGCTTCTCGATATCGCGCAGCTTGGCCATGTCGGCAAAGTCCAACACCGGCTGGCTGACCTCCATGCGCATCGGCGGGTTGACCTGGTTGATGTCCAGCAGGTTGGGCTTGGGGCCGATGAAGGACACCAGCGACATGACGATGGCTTCGCGGATCGGGTCGATCGGCGGATTCGTCACCTGGGCGAACAACTGCTTGAAGTAGTTGTACAGCGGCTTGTTCTTGTCGGACAGCACGGCCAGCGGGCTGTCGTTGCCCATGGAACCAATGGCTTCTTCGCCGGCGGCGGCCATGGGGGCGATCAGGAACTTCAGGTCTTCCTGGGTGAAGCCAAAGGCCTGCTGGCGATCCAGCAAGGTGACCTGGCTTTCCATCTCGCTGGCGGGCTCGCCGCTGCCTTGCACGTCGTCCAGGCGGATGCGCAGGTTCTCGATCCACTGCTTGTAGGGCTTGCTGTTGGCCAGGCTGGCCTTCAACTCTTCGTCGTCGATCATGCGGCCCTGTTCCAGGTCGATCAGGAACATCTTGCCGGGCTGCAGGCGCCATTTGCGCACGATCTTGTTTTCCGGCACGGGCAGCACGCCGGACTCGGAACCCATGATGACCAGGTCGTCGTCGGTGATGCAGTAGCGCGAGGGGCGCAGGCCGTTGCGATCCAACGTGGCGCCGATCTGGCGACCGTCGGTGAACACGATGGAAGCCGGGCCGTCCCAGGGTTCCAGCATCGCGGCGTGGTATTCGTAGAAGGCCTTGCGGCGCTCGTCCATGGTGGTGTGCTGTTCCCAGGGCTCGGGGATCATCATCATCACGGCCTGGCTGATGGGGTAGCCGGACATGGTCAGGAGTTCGAGGCAATTGTCGAATGTGGCCGTATCGGACTGGCTGGCAAAGCTGATGGG
>JAVBYK010000347.1 GCA_030824095.1 bacterium | reverse complement strand
ACCGCTACAACCACCATCGCCCCCATGAAGCCTTGGGGTCAGTCCCCCCGGTTGAATACCGTATGACAAAATTCCCCAACCTCTACTTCTGAGTGGCTCAGGAATTCGAGGAGGCTTCACACTCGCTGAACTTGGGTCAACCAATACTCGGGGCCAATGGCCTCACTGAAACGTTTGAAATAGGTAGGAATCTGATCCTGTCGTAGTTCGACTGGCAGAGTACCCTGACGGCGCGGCACCTTGTCTCGCAATCTGGACATGAGCCCGGTAGGGTGAAGTTTGATTCCAAACTGCTTCTGAACAATGTCACTGAGTCGCAAAACCCCTGCACGGTCCAGCTCAATGGCGGTGTGTGCCACTCCGGCTTTAGTCGCTGCCAGCCAGTCGCTCAGACCCCAAAGAGATGCCACGAGATCGAGGGACTTCTTGTGACTAATTGGTGTTTTTTGAATTGTCATGACCTCACGTAGCCGATTGGCCAGCGTGTGGGGGGTTTCAGCATCGCGCTTCATGGGAGTTTGTATCAGCGTACTGCTGAAGAACTGCAATACGGGTTACGGGCCTCATCTGCTCGATTGTGCCAGTGGAACCGCAAAATATAGATGCCCGCAATCAGCATAAATAGACATCATGCTTATTTTGGATTGCTATCACCGCGTTGCGAGGTTCGCTACTCCAAAGCAGTCATCTTTGAAGTATCGCAACTGGCCCCTAAGCGCCTCCCAATTCACTGGTGCTGATCTACCAAAAACTGACCAATCGATAAAATGGTCGCGGCCAGCAATGTGCGACAACCAAATTGAACAAACGGCTTAGGCCGCAATCCTGTGCTGAAAATAGGATCGTCCGCAGTCGCCCGGGATCTGGATCTAGCCAAGAGCTTTGGGCGTAAAGCGGACGCCGAGAGCAAACGCATTTTCCCCGCCACATGAACGACATGCCCAGTGCTTGCCTAGCGCTACGTCCCTTTCTAGAACAAATAACTTTTCCCTGCAGTCGGGATTCACGCATTCGAGTTCAGATCCATCTTCCTTCCACATAAATTTGCCATCTTCGCCCCTGGTAAGGGTATAGGAAGCTTCGCATTCCATGCAGGTGGCCGCATACCTATCCTCTGTGGACCGCACTCTTCGGACGACTTTTGTACCGCAATCAATGCAAGCAATTGATGTGGTTTCCTTCAGGTCCGAATTCCAAACTTTGGAAGCAAGAGAGCTTTCGACTACCTTGAACAGATCCTCACAGCTAATTCGCAGCTTGTCGTCTGGAATGCCTTTGCGTTTTTCTGTTTGTTCAATTGTTGGACTATGAAGGTACGATCCAAGACGGTCGTAGTATTCCTTGATTTCTTTCAGAGAAATCATCCGGTCAGTCCCAAGTGTTGTCATATTCTTAGCTGGAACACCATGCGCTTCCTGAACCCCATACCTAATAGTGGAGGTTTTGTCCGCATATGGGTCGATCGCCAGAAGAATATTTAGAAGTTGCTTTGGCTGCCACGTACTCAGTTTCTTGGTTGGAAGCTCTTCTTTGTATCTCTGTGCTCGTTCGTAAACCAGGCATTCGAGTGCCATTCTGAGTTCAAGCGCCGCATATCGCAGTCGAAAAATTTCACCGGAATCCAAGGCATCACGTGCTCTGTTTAGAGCAAGTCTCGCATTCACTCTATATCCCTCATCCATGCCGTACTCCCTGTTGCAGCCTATAAGTTGGACTAGCAGAATGACCTTTTTTAGTCCACTCGGCAAATCGAACGCCCGCTATGCGTCTAAGCGGGCGATCAGCATGCGAAGCTGGAAATCAGCTGATGCCCCCCACAAACCACCACGCACCACCTCCTCTACGCCACACCAAACCCACCACCCCCCGGCGTGTGAACCTCGAACACATCACCGGGCTGCATCTCGGCCTGGCCGATGTGGCCCAGTTCTTCCACGCGGCCATCCACGCGCACCACGCGGTTGATACCCACCTGCCCACTCTTTCCACCGGCCATGCCGAAGGCGCCATGCACGCGGCCGTTGGACAGGATGCTGGCCGTCATCGGCTCCAGGAAGCGTACGCGGCGCACGCCGCCATCGCCACCGTGCCAGCGCCCGGCGCCACCCGAGCCGGTGCGGATGGCGTAACTCTCCAGCCGCACCGGGAAGCGGAACTCGAACACCTCGGGGTCGGTCAGGCGCGAGTTGGTCATGTGGGTCTGCACCACGCTGGTCCCATTGAAGCCCTCGCCCGCACCGCTGCCGCCGCTGATGGTTTCGTAGTATTGGTAGCGCGCATTGCCAAACGTGAAGTTGTTCATGGTGCACTGGCTGGCCGCCATGACACCCAAAGCGCCATACAGCGCGTTGGTGATGCAGCTCGACGTCTCCACATTGCCCGCCACCACCGAAGCCGGCGGGTTGGGATTCAGCATGGAACCGGGCGGGATGATGACGTGCAGGGGCTTCAGGCAGCCCGCATTGAGCGGAATGTCGTCATTGACCAGCGTGCGGAACACATACAGCACCGCCGCCATGCACACGGCCGTGGGTGCGTTGAAGTTGTTGGTCTGCTGCGGTGACGTTCCGGTGAAATCGACCTCGGCGGTGCGCGCTTGGGCGTTGACACGAATCGCCACCTGGATCTGCGCGCCGTTGTCCAGCGCCAGCGTGAACTGCCCGTCCTTCAGGCGCGTGATGACGCGGCGCACCGACTCCTCGGCGTTGTCCTGCACGTGGCGCATATAGGCCTGCACGACGTCCAGACCAAACTGGTCCACCATCTTGCGCAGTTCCTGCACGCCCTTTTCGTTGGCGGCGATTTGTGCTCTGAGGTCGGCCAGGTTTTGCTGGGGGTTGCGTGACGGGTATTCGCCGCTCTGCAGCAGCGCGACCATCTCGGCCTCGCGCAGCACGCCGCGGTCCACCAACAGCACGTTGTTGATCTGCACGCCCTCCTCTTCGATGCGGGTGGAGAACGGCGGCATCGATCCCGGCGTGGTGCCGCCGATGTCGGCATGGTGCCCCCTGGAACCCACATAGAACAACGGTGCGTCAGCCCCACCCTGGCCCAGGTAGACCGGCGTGATGACAGTGATGTCCGGCAGGTGGGTGCCGCCGTGGTAAGGGTCGTTGAGCACATACACATTGCCCGGCTGCATCGTGGCCTTGTTCTCGCGGATCACGGTCTTGATGCTCTCGCCCATGGAACCCAGATGCACCGGCATGTGGGGCGCATTGGCAATCAGGTTGCCATCCGCATCGAACAGCGCGCAGCTGAAGTCGAGGCGCTCCTTGATGTTGACCGAGTAGGCAGTGTTCTGCAGTTGCAGGCCCATCTGCTCGGCAATGTTCATGAACAGGTTGTTGAACACTTCCAGCAAGACCGGATCGGCGGTGGTGCCGAGCGCATACTGCACGGCTCGCTGGGTGCGGCGCTCCAGCACCAGATGGTCGAGTGCAGTCAGCGCGGCCTCCCAGCCGGGCTCAACCACGGTGGTGGCATTCTTCTCGGCGATGATGGCCGGGCCGGGGATCACGTCGCCGGGTTGCAGGTCCTCGCGCACGACCAGCGCCGCGTCATGCCACTGGCCGCCCGAATACATGCGCACGGTCTCGCGCACCGCACCGCTCTTGCGCAGGTCGCGCACCGGGTGCAGCGCGTGGCGCGGCTCGGTGGGCGCGTCGCCCGCCACCACGGCCTCGACCGACACCGCTTCCACCACCAAACCCTTGCCTTGCATCAGGAAGGCAAAGCGCTGGCGGTAAGCGGCCTCAAAGCCGGTCACGATGGCGTCCAACGAGCCAAATGCAACGACCAGGGCCGAGTCACTGCCCTCGTAGCGCACATGCACGCGCCGGTGCATCTGCACGGCGCCCACGCTCACCTGCTGGCGCACCAGCTCGGCCTGCGCGCTGGCAGCCAGCGTATCCAGTTGCGCAGCAATGGCGGCCAGCGCCTCGGGCTTAAGCGACAGTTCCACCGCCTGCTCACGGATCACGGTCTGGTCGGCCAGGCCCATGCCATAGGCCGACAGCACGCCGGCCAGCGGGTGCACAAACACCTTCGTCATGCCCAGGGCATCTGCCACCAGGCAGGCGTGCTGGCCGCCGGCGCCGCCAAAGCACTGCAGGGTGTAACGGGTCACGTCGTAACCGCGTGCCACCGAAATTTTCTTGATGGCATTGGCCATCTGCTGCACGGCAATCGCAATAAAGCCTTCTGCCACGTCCTCGAGCGTGCGCCCGGTCTGCGCGGCCAACGCCGTGAACTTCTGCTGCACCACATCGGCGTCCAGCGCCTCGTTGGCGTGCACGCCAAACACCTGGGGGAAAAAGCGCGGCTGCACCTTGCCGACCATCACGTTCGCATCGGTCACGGCCAGCGGGCCGCCACGGCGGTAGCTGGCAGGGCCGGGGTTGGCGCCGGCGCTCTCAGGTCCCACGCGAAAGCGCGCACCGTCAAACGCCAGGATGGAGCCGCCACCGGCCGCCACGGTGTGGATGCTCATCATGGGCGCGCGCATGCGCACGCCGGCCACCTGGGTCTCAAACTCTCGCTCAAACGCGCCGGCGTAGTGGCTGACGTCAGTGGACGTGCCGCCCATGTCAAAGCCGATCACCTTGTCGATCTCGGCCAGTTGCGCAGTCCGGGCCATGCCGACAATGCCGCCGGCCGGGCCGCTCAGGATCGCGTCCTTGCCCTGGAAAGCATGCGCATCGGTCAAGCCGCCGCTGGACTGCATGAAGAAGAGTTTGACGCCCGGCATTTCGCCGGCCACCTGCTCCACATAGCGGCGCAGGATGGGTGACAGGTAGGCATCCACCACGGTCGT
>JAVBYK010000508.1 GCA_030824095.1 bacterium | reverse complement strand
AAACAGGCGCTTGAGCCAGGCAAAGAAGCCGGTCTCTGCGGGCGCAGTTGCTGCGGCTGGTGCCGGGCGATGCTGCGTTGCGGCCGGCTGCTGCACGGGCGCCACGGGCTTGGGCGGGGCGATGGGTGCGGGCGCATCCGGCAACACACCCTTGATGATGGGTGTCTGCTTGTTGGTGGGCTCCTGCGAGCGACGGGTCACGCTGGTCGGGTCTTCGATTTCGTCGGCCATCTTGTAGCTGGCTTCGATGTTGTCCAGACGCGGGTCGTCGTGCTTCAGTCGTTCCAAGCGGTAGTTGGGTGTTTCCAGTGTCTTGTTGGGCACCAGCAGCACATTGATGCGCTGCTTGAGCTCGATCTTGGCGATCTCGGAGCGCTTTTCATTCAACAGGAACGAGGCAACATCCACAGGCACCTGGCACAGCACGGAAGCGGTGCTGTCCTTCAGCGACTCTTCCTGGATGATGCGCAGGATCTGCAGCGCGGAGCTTTCGGTATCACGGATGTGGCCGGCACCGCCGCAACGGGGGCAGGGGATGGAGGCACCTTCGGAGAGAGCCGGGCGCAGGCGCTGGCGGCTCATTTCCATCAGGCCGAACTTGCTGATGGTGCCGAACTGCACACGGGCGCGGTCCTGGCGCAGCGCATCGCGCAGGCGGTTTTCCACTTCGCGGCGGTTGCGCGACTCTTCCATGTCGATAAAGTCGATGACGATCAGGCCACCCAAGTCGCGCAGACGCATCTGGCGCGCCACTTCGTCGGCGGCTTCGAGGTTGGTGCGGGTCGCAGTCTCTTCGATGTCACCACCCTTGATGGCGCGGGCCGAGTTGACGTCCACCGAAACCAGGGCTTCGGTGTGGTCGATCACGATGGCACCGCCGGAAGGCAGCTGCACCGTGCGGGCGTAGGCGGACTCGATCTGGTGTTCGATCTGGAAGCGGCTGAACAGCGGGGCATCGTCACGGTAGCGCTTCACGCGCGCCGCGTGTTCGGGCATGACGTGGGCCATGAACTGCTGGGCCTGTTCGTACACGTCGTCGGTGTCGATCAGGATGTCGCCGATGTCGTGGTTGAAGTAGTCGCGGATGGCGCGGATCACCAAGGATGACTCTTGGTAAATCAGGTACGCGCCCTTGCCGCCCTTGGCAGCGCCGTCGATGGCGGACCAGAGCTTCAACAGGTAGTTCAGGTCCCACTGCAGTTCCGGCGCACTGCGGCCAATGCCGGCGGTGCGGGCGATGATGGACATACCGTTGGGGTATTCCAGCTGGTCCAGCGCTTCCTTGAGTTCGGCGCGGTCCTCACCCTCGATGCGACGGCTGACGCCACCACCGCGGGGGTTGTTGGGCATCAAGACCACATAGCGGCCGGCCAGCGAGACGAAGGTGGTCAGGGCTGCGCCCTTGTTGCCGCGTTCTTCCTTTTCAACCTGGACCAGCAGTTCCTGGCCTTCCTTGATGGCGTCCTGGATGCGTGCCTGGGAGGCCGAGACGCCTTCCTTGAAATACATGCGGGAGATTTCCTTGAACGGCAGGAAGCCGTGGCGGTCTTCACCGTAGTCAACGAAACAGGCTTCCAGCGAGGGCTCGACGCGGGTGACGACGGCCTTGTAGATATTGCCCTTGCGCTGTTCGCGCCCTTCGATTTCGATTTCGTAGTCGAGTAGTTTTTGTCCGTCGACAATGGCCAGGCGGCGTTCTTCAGCCTGCGTGGCGTTGATAAGCATCCGTTTCATGGAGTGCGTCCTTCATCAGTTTTACATGCCCTCAAGGGGCAATTGATGCCTGAACTGACGAACCGAAGTGAGGTGGAATTGCCGGAGAACTTCGACTCAAACGAGGCGTCGAAGCGTTGGCGCGTGGATGGGGACGAGGGGATGTGTTTGCGTGATCGCTATCAGTTTAATAGCTGACGGCGCCCGTTTGACGGGGGCTAGAGGCCGATTTGCGCCAAACAACGGGGCGAAAACGCTCCGTAGGCACAGGGTAATCAGGCACAACAGGACAAACATCTCGTTTCATTCCGTTCACAGACCGTGGGTCTGTGAACTGTGGGTATTCCGTATCAGTGTTTCAATTCGTCGTCTTGACCGTGCTGTTTGCAGACCATCACAGGCATTTGGCGTGTGATTTGCAGGCAGTCCAACCCGGCGGCATCGACCTTCCAGCGCGTCTGTGTATGGCGTGTGGACTAAACTCCAGACAAATCAACCACTTACAGCGCATCGCTAGTGAAACACATTATAGGGGGCAATCCGATTCCTCCGTTGCCTCAAGTCAAATTGCTGACCGTCGATGAAGATGGCGTGGGACAGCGGCTCGACAACTACCTGATGCGCCAACTCAAGGGCGTTCCCAAGACCCACGTCTACCGCATCATCCGCAGCGGCGAGGTACGCGTCAACAAAGGGCGCGCCAGCGCCGAGACGCGCCTGAACGCCGGGGATGTGGTGCGCCTGCCTCCGGTTCGCGTGTCCGAGCGTGCCGCGGAAAAGGCGCAGGCCATGGCCGAGCAGATCGCCAGCCACGCGCCGGCCCGCGAATTTGCCATCCTGTATGAAGACGACAGCATGCTGGCCATCAACAAGCCGGCCGGAGTAGCGGTGCACGGGGGCTCGGGCGTCAGCTTTGGCGTCATCGAGCAGTTGCGCATGGCACGGCCCCAGGCCAAGTTTCTGGAATTGGTGCACCGGCTGGACCGCGAAACCAGCGGCATCCTGCTGGTGGCCAAGAAGCGCAGCGCCTTGAAAAACCTGCAGGACCAGTTTCGTGAACGCGAAACCGGCAAAACCTACCTGGCCCTGGTGCTGGGGCAGTGGCCGGCCAATAAAAAGGTGCTGGACAAGCCGCTGCACAAATACCTGTTGCCCGATGGGGAGCGCCGGGTCAAGGTGGTGGCCAAGGATGACCCGGACGGCATGCCCTCCTTGACTTTGATCAAGGTTCGAGCCGCTGGTGGGCAGAATGCCGCCGCGGTCGATGCCGGTCGCGGCTACTCGCTGCTGGAGGTGACCATCAAGACCGGTCGCACCCACCAGATCCGCGTGCACCTGGCCAGTGAGGGTATGCCCATCGCCGGGGATGACAAGTACGGCGACTTCGACTCCAACAAGGCCCTGGCCCGCGCCGGTGCCCAATCTTCGCTCAAGCGCATGTTCCTGCATGCCTGGCGCCTGCGCTGCAAGCATCCTGCAAGCGGTGAGTCACTGGAGCTGCAAGCCGAGCTGCCGCCCGAGCTGACGCAGTTCGTGGCCCAGGTGCTGCCGCAGGCGGCCTGAATCTTGCTGAAATAGTCAGTAAATAGTCTTCACACCATGCCAAGTACCCAGCCATCCATTCCCTCCCGCCGCTATGACCTGATCGCGTTCGATTGGGATGGCACCCTGTTCGATTCCACGGCCATCATCACTCGCTGCATCCAGCTGGCGGTGGTGGATGTGGGTGGGCGTCTGCCCAGCGACAAGGACGCCGCGTATGTGATTGGCCTGGGTCTGATGCAGGCGCTGGCCCATGCCGCGCCCGATGTGCCACCCGAGAAGTACCCGCAACTGGGTGCGCGCTACCAGCACCATTACATGGCCCACCAGAACGACATCAGTTTGTTTGAGGGTGTGCTGCCCCTGCTGGCCGATTTGCGTGCGCGCAACCATGTGCTAGCGGTGGCTACGGGGAAAAGCCGGCGCGGACTGAATGAAGCCCTGAAGACCGCTGCGCTGCAGGGCGTGTTTGATGGCTCGCGGACCGCGGATGAAACCGCAGGCAAGCCCGACCCTCTGATGCTCCACGAGTTGATGCAGGAGTTTGGCGTGGCGCCCGAGCGGGTGCTGATGGTGGGCGACACCACGCACGACCTGCAGATGGCTCTGAACGCAGGTTGCGACAGTGTCGGCGTGAGCTACGGCGCCCACGCGCACGATACGTTCACCGCATTGCAGCCGCGCTTTGTGGCGCACTCGGTTGCCGAGCTGCATGGCTGGCTTCTGGCCAACGCGTGATCCAAGGATAGAACACCCATGAATCCGATCGAGACGATCTCCATTCCCCTGTGCAATTCCGCGGACCTGGTAAACAGCGGTGATGCCGTGCCGTTCGATGTGGTCTACTGCGGGCGGGCATCCCGCGGCTTTGCCATTCGCTATGACGGAACGGTGTATGGGTATCTGAACCAGTGTGCCCACGTCCCGATGGAAATGGACTACCAGCCCAACCGCTTTTTTGACAGCACCGGTCAGTACCTGATGTGTGCCACCCATGGGGCCATTTACCGCCCCCAGACCGGCGAATGCCGTGGCGGCCCCTGTCGGGGAGGCCTGATAAAGATCGCGATGACCGAGCAGAACGGTGTCGTGCACTGGCATACTGCCCCCAACCTGCAACCTATTGAGTTCTGATAATGAGCGACCCACACATCCCTGGCGACCAAGGCTTTACGCCAAATACGCCATCAGCCCTCGCAGATTCTGCGCGGGATGCTATCAAAAATGAAGCAAAACAGGCTGCTCCTAGTGCCGGCGGAACCCCCGGGTGGGAGCGGGCCACACTGGAGCAACTGGCCATGGCTGCCATCACCGAGCAGCGCCAGGCGCGCCGTTGGCGCAACGGTATTCGCCTCGCGTGGCTGGGTTTTCTGGTGGCCTTGGTGTGGATGGGCATGGACCGCGGTGGCACTGCGACTGACACCTCGATTCCACACACGGCTCTGGTGAAGATTGAGGGCGAAATTGCCTCGGGCTCGGAGTCCAGTGCGGAGTTGATCGTGGCCGCCATGCGCAGTGCGTTTGAAGACAAGGGTGCGCGGGCCGTGGTGTTGCTGATCAACTCGCCGGGCGGCAGCCCGGTGCA
>JAVBYK010000174.1 GCA_030824095.1 bacterium | reverse complement strand
TGGCCGCCATCCTGCAGCACGTGCACAGCAATTACGAGATCGACCTGTTCGATAACCTGATCAAGGCCGCCTCCCGCGAAACCGGCTGTACCGACCTGCAGAACAAGAGCCTGCGCGTGATTGCCGACCACATCCGCGCCACCGCCTTCCTGGTCAGCGACGGCGTGCTGCCCGGCAACGAGGGCCGCGGCTACGTGCAGCGCCGCATCGTGCGCCGTGCCATCCGCCATGGCTACAAGCTGGGCCAGAAGACGCCGTTTTTTCACAAGCTGGTGGCCGATCTGGTCGCCGTCATGGGTGAGGCCTACCCCAAGCTGGCACAACAGCAGCAGCGCATCACCGATGTGCTGCGCATGGAAGAAGAGCGCTTCTTCGAGACGCTGGCAACCGGCATGGAAATCCTGGACACGGCCCTGGCCGGTGGTGCCAAGGTGCTGCCCGGTGATGTGGCCTTCAAGCTGCACGACACCTATGGCTTTCCGCTGGATTTGTCGGCCGACGTGTGCCGTGAGCGCGATGTGTCGGTGGACGAGACCGGCTTCAACGCCGCCATGGAAGCACAAAAGGCCAAGGGCCGTGCCGCAGGCAAGTTCAAGATGGACCGCGCGCTGGAATACGATGCCCACGGTAACGCCTTCGTCGGTTACGACCACTACACTTTTGCTACCAATATCGTAGCGCTCTACGCAGACGGCGTGAGGGCTGAGGAGCTGAAAGAGGGTCAATCAGGGGTTGTGGTGCTGGACTCCACGCCGTTTTACGCCGAGAGCGGCGGCCAGGTCGGTGACCAGGGCGCCATCTTCTGCGACCACGCGCTGTTCATGGTCGAGGACACGCAAAAGATCAAGGCCGACGTCTTCGGCCACCACGGCAAGGTCACCACCGGCAGCCTCAAAGTGGGCGATCTGGTGCAAGGCCATGTGGATGCCACGCTGCGCGCCTCCACCATGCGCAACCACTCCGCCACCCACCTGATGCACAAGGCGTTGCGTGAGGTGCTGGGCGAGCACGTGCAGCAAAAGGGCAGCCTGGTGACACCGGAGCGCACCCGCTTCGACTTTGCGCACAACGCGCCGGTGACCGATGAGCAGATCCACGAGATCGAATTCCGCGTCAACGCCGAAATCCTGAAGAACGCCGCCACCGAGGCGCGCGTCATGGACATCGAATCGGCGCAGAAGACCGGCGCCATGATGCTGTTCGGCGAGAAGTACGGCGAGACCGTGCGCGTGCTCGACATCGGCACCAGCCGCGAACTCTGCGGCGGCACCCACGTGGGGCGCACCGGTGACATTGGCCTGTTCAAGGTGGTGGGCGAGAGCGGCGTGGCCGCCGGCGTGCGCCGCATTGAGGCCGTCACCGGCCAGAACGCTCTGGCCTATCTGCAGAATCTGGAAGACACCGTGGGCGCAGCTGCCAGCGCGCTCAAGGCCCCGGTCGCCGAGTTGACCGACAAGCTGGGCCATGTCATCGACCATGTGAAGGCGCTGGAGAAGGAAGTGGCTGCGCTCAAGGGCAAACTGGCTTCCGCCCAGGGCGACGAAATGCTCAGCCAGGCGGTGGACATCAACGGCGTCAAGCTGCTGGTGGCCAAGCTGGACGGTGCCGACGTCAAGACCCTGCGCGAAACCATGGACAAGCTGAAAGACAAGCTCAAGACCGCCGTCATCGTGCTGGGTGTGGTCGATGGCGAGAAGGTCCAGATCGCCGTGGGCGTGACCACCGACACCACCGCCAAGGTCAAGGCCGGTGAGCTGGTCAACTTTGTCGCCGCGCAAGTCGGCGGCAAGGGCGGCGGCAAGGCCGACATGGCCATGGCCGGCGGCACCGAGCCGGGCAAGCTGGCGTCCGCGCTGGCCAGCGTGCAGGGCTGGGTGAGCGCCAAGCTGTAAGCTGCACCATGTCTCCCAGCCGGTTCGACACGGGCTTACCGCATCGTATTCACGGCGGGCGCGCTGGGAGCCGGCTGGTGGCTGGGTGGATCGGTTGGTCTGATGCTGGGGGCACCGCTGGCGGGCTGGCTGATCGCTCCCGTGGTGTTTGACAGTGCCGCCTTTGGCTTGCGCACCAGCCGCTGGCTGGCTTTGCACCACTTGCAGGGCAACCACTACGCCTACCGGGGCAGCACCATCGAGGTACTGGAGGGCGACGACGGCTACCGCTGGTTGCGCGTCTCCGACCTGCGCCGCACGCTGCGCGATCTGCCCAAGGACGCCACGCTGAATCTGATCGAGCCCGAGCGCACCGAGTTTGACGCATCCGGAAAGCAACTGGCTATCCGTGCCGACGCCCTGCTGCAGTGGCTGAGCAAAGCGCACACGGACGAGCACATCCGTTTCAAGGTCTGGGTGGAGCGCTCCATCCACCATCCGTCCCAGGCCCAGCGCCGGGAGCGGGAAAAGTCGGCCGTCCAGCGGCCGGTGGTTTAGGCCGGACGGGGTAGATTCAGCTCCAATTCGCTATTGAATTTGTAGCGAACTATGTAGATTCCACGAGGGCTAGTATCCGATTTGCCTATATACCATGCCGCCACAGCCGCTGCACCAAGCCATCACGGTCCGCTTCGGGTGCCAGGGCCGGCGCTCCCGGCTCCAGCGCGCTGCGCAGCAGCCGCTCCAGGGTTTGCAGGTGCGGCGTGACCGTGCCAAAGAACAGTGAATGCTGGCCCCGGGCAATCAGCAGCGTGGGGAAGTTCTCCACCTCAATCGGGTCCACCAGTTCGGACTCGTCTTCCACGTCGATCCACAGGAAGCGCACGCCGGGGAACTGGGTCTGAAGCTGTTCAAACAGGGGCTGGTATACACGGCAGGTGCCACACCATTCGGCGCACAGGCAGGCGACCAGCATCTCGGTGGGCGATGGGGTATTGGGGGTCTGCATACCTCAATGATCGCAGAACTATGCCCCCACGCTCCCCGCTGCGCGTGGCTCGCTGCCCCCCGAGGGGGCGCGTTTCACCTAGGGGCGGCCCGGCGGTGAAACCTATTGCATGACTTAGATCAAGAACGCCTTTGCTCAAAGGAGCACATTCCGGATTCTGGGATTGCGTTTCATGTTCAAACGCGTAAGGTCCCGGGGAGACGAAAGGAAACAACAACATGTTCCAGGTACGCATCCACGGCCGTGGAGGGCAGGGCGTCGTGACCGGCGCTGAAATGCTGTCCATCGCCGCCTTTGAGGGCGGACGCCACGCCCAGGCCTTTCCCAGTTTTGGCTCCGAGCGCACCGGGGCGCCGGTGGTGGCGTTTTGCCGCATGGACGACAAGGAAATCCGCCTGCGCGAACCCATCATGGAGCCCGACGCGCTGATCATCCAGGACCCGACGCTGCTGCACCAGGTCGACGTGTTCAGCGGCCTCAAGAAAGACGGCTACATCCTGATCAACACCACCAAGACTTTTGACCAGCTAGGCTTGGGCGAGTTTGTCAAATGGTTCAAGCCGGACCATTTGTTGACGGTGCCCGCCACCGAGCTGGCGATGAAGCACGTAGGACGTCCAGTGCCCAACGTGCCGCTGCTGGGTGCCTTTGCGGCGCTGGGTGGGTTGATATCGCTGGCTGCTGTCGAAGCGGCGATTCAACAGAAATTCAAAGGCACCGTGGCCCAGGGCAATATGGCCGCAGTGCGCGAAGCCTATGAGATCGTCATGGAACAGGAAAGAAAGGCCCAACATGCTTGAACAATGCGAAGGCTCGCATGCGGTAGCCCGTGCAGTGGCGCTCTCCCGTCCGGAGGTTATTTGTGCCTACCCGATTTCCCCACAGACCCACATCGTCGAAGGCCTGGGCGAGATGGTGAAGTCCGGCAAGCTGGCGCGCTGCGAATTCATCAATGTGGAGTCCGAATTTGCTGCCCTGAGTGTGGCTATTGGCGCCTCCGCCGCTGGTGCCCGCGCCTATACGGCCACCGCCAGCCAGGGCCTGCTGTTCATGGCCGAGGCCGTGTACAACGCCTCCGGCCTGGGTCTGCCGATTGTGATGACGGTTGCCAACCGCGCCATTGGCGCACCGATCAACATCTGGAACGACCACACCGACAGCATGTCCATGCGCGACGCCGGCTGGATCCAGATCTTTGCCGAGACCAACCAGGAGGCGCTGGACCTGCATATCCAGGCCTTTCGCATGGCCGAGGAACTGTCGCTGCCGGTCATGGTGTGCATGGATGGCTTCATCCTGACGCATGCCTACGAACGCATCGACATCCCGGATCAGGCGCAGGTCGACCGCTACCTACCGCCCTACGAGCCGCGCCAGGTGCTGGACCCGAACGAGCCGGTGACGATAGGCGCCATGGTCGGGCCGGAGGCCTTTACCGAGGTGCGCTACCTGGCACATGCCAAGCAGTTGCAGGCACTGGACCTGTTGCCGGAACTGGCCCGGGAGTTCAAGCAAGTGTTTGGCCGCGACTCGGGCGGCCTGGTCAAACCCTACAAGCTGGACGATGCAGAGACCATCGTCATCGCGCTGGGCTCGGTGCTGGGCACCATCAAGGACACGGTGGACGACCTGCGCGAAGAGGGCGTCAAGATCGGCGTACTGGGGATCACGTCGTTCCGTCCGTTCCCCATCGAGGCCATTCGTGCGGTGACGGGCCACGCGAAGCGCATTGTGGTGATCGAGAAGTGCTTTGCCGTGGGTATTGGCGGCATCGTCTCGCGCGATGTGCGCAGCGCCGTGCAGAGTCGCCCACAACCGGTGTATGCGGTCGTGGCGGGCTTGGGTGGGCGCGCCATCACCAAAGCATCCCTGCACAAGATGCTGCTCGAAGCCATTGCCGACAAGCTGGAGCTGCTGACCTTCCTGGATCTGGATTGGGGCATCGTCAACCGCGTGCTGGAACGCGAGAAGCAGCAGCGCCG
>JAVBYK010000133.1 GCA_030824095.1 bacterium | reverse complement strand
CCACTGCACGTCAGGGCCAAAGCGCGCCTGGCCGCCCAGGTCCAGCGTCAGGTGCACACCCAGGCCGGCGGCTTCGGGCACCGGGTAGATCAGGTGCGAGAACGGCGAACGCCCGGCCAGCGTGAAGTAGTTGCCTTTGGCAAAGTAGGCCGTTGGCACATGGTGCGGGTCCAGCCCCGCAAAGCGGGCCGCCAACGCCGGTGCCTTCAGGCCAGCCGCATTGACCACGGATGCTGCGCGCAAGCGGGTACCGTCGCCTGCTACCAATTCAATAGCATTACCATCAATTTTTGCGAGGGCTAGGGGCGAATTCAATGCAAGGGTTCCACCCGCGTGCTCCAGATCGGCCAACAGCGACAGCATCAATCCGTGGCTGTCGACAATGCCTGTGGATGGCGAATGCAGGGCTCCTTCACACTGCAGAGCGGGCTCTGCGGCCAGTGCCTGCGCCTGGTCCAGCAGCACCAGATCATTGACACCATTGGCCAGCGCCCGCGCCTGTATGGCCTCAAGCTGGGCGAGTTGGTCAACGGTGGTGGCCACGATGAACTTGCCGCAGCGCCGGTGGGCCACACCGCGCATTTCACAGTAGTCGTACAGCATGGCGTTGCCACGCACACAGAGCTGCGCCTTGAGCGAGCCGATGGGGTAGTACATGCCAGCATGGATGACTTCACTGTTGCGCGAGCTGGTCTGGGTGCCGATGGCCGAGCAGGCTTCCAGCACCAGCACCTCACGCCCGGACAGCGCCAGTGCGCGCGCCACTGCCAGGCCGACAACGCCGGCCCCCACCACCACGCAATCGACCTGATCAAGCACCGGCATGCCCTAGCACCATCTATCTCAACTCCAAATTCGAAGAGTCCGTGCCTTCCACCAGTTGCCGGTTGGGTGGCACGGTCAGGTGGGCCCGTGCTTCGACAGGACCCAGGCCAAAGGTCAGGCTGACCAGTCCGGTGGCGGTCTGGCCATAGCCGTAGCCGCGGGTCTCCCCGATCAAGGCCATGCGCAGGTCAGATACCGAGCCGTCGTTGCAGCGCAAATCGATGCTGCCCATGCTGGTTGCGGTGTAGCGCAAGCGCCCCACACAACTGCTCAGGACAAGCTTGCCAGCCGGTGCTGGTGCGGCGACGGCAACACCGTTCGCATCCACGGTGGGTGCTGCCTTGCCACGCAAGGTGACCGTGCCGGTGTGGTCGGGGTACAGCGTCATCTCCCCCTGCACCAACTGCTCGTTGACGATGGCATAGGCGGGCACCCGGGTGGCCAGGGCCGCCAACCCGGTATCGTTCAGATCGGCGCAGCCGGCAAGCATTGCCACTACGGCGGCCGGGGCCAGTGAAAAACACGCGGATGGTGGTCGTCTCATGCAGAACTCCTTGAGCGGGCGCAAGCCCAACCGGCGCAACACCGGTGTACCATCTTAGCCAAAAATACACCGCACCAAAGCCAGATCAAGACCCACTTTCCAGTCGTAGTTCCGTACGGCCACCCCACCCGAAAGCGCCTCCATGAGCCCTGAAGAATCCCCCAACGTCGACGTCAACCGCATGCCACTGAAGGCGTTGGGTTTGCGCACCGGCATGGCCCTGCAAACTCGCCGCCTGGTCGAAGGTGCCAGCAAGAAGGAATCCCAGTTTTTTGGCGCCATCGAGGGCAAAGGCGTGATGGTTGGCCCGATGGGGCCAGAAGGCGTCAACACCGAACTGGACGATGGCGAAATCTGCGTGGTGCGCGGGTTCACCGGCCAGTATGAGTTCTCGTTTCTGAGCAAGGTGCTGCAGACCTTCCAGAAACCCTTTGCCTACGCCCTGCTGGCCTATCCGGCGCAGGTGGATGCGCGCATGGTGCGCCAGTCTATGCGCACCAAAACGTCCTGGCCGACCACGGTGCAGACCGTGGCCAAGGATGGCCAGACGGGCCCGGGTCCTCTGGACGCCACACTGGTGGACATCAGCATGCACGGCGCCATGATCAAGGCCCCGTCCTCCCTGTCCACCGTGGGTGAAATGGTCACGCTGGGCATGACGGTGACCTTTGATGACGAACCGGTCACACTGAACGTGGCCGCGAGCATTTGCCACAACAACCGTTCTGCGGCGGACGCCACCTACTACGTGGGCCTGGCGTTTCGCAACCTGACGCAGCACGACAAGCTGGTGTTGAACTTTGTGACGCAATCACCACCACAGGCCGTGGGCGAGACGCATTGATCTCAACCGCAAGTTTTTCCTGGCGTTCAGGCTAGCGCCTTGACGGCAAATTTGAGGTCTTCCTTGATGATGTGTCCGTGGATCACATCGTGTGCGACAAAACTCACGATGTCCTCCACCGACACCTGTCCGCGCGCGTATTGCATTGAGAATTCGGCCGCGCGGTCCTGCAAACACTGATGTGCATCCCGGTGCTGCTGAGTCAGCGGATGGCCCGCATGGACCAGAATCAGTTCCTCGCTGCAAAAATGGTCCAGGATGTGTTGCGACATCTCACCAATCAACCGCTCTACCTTTTCTTTCGAGTGCCCCTGGCGACCCGCATTGATCAGGCGATTCCCAATAAGAAACAGCATTTTGTGCTGCTCGTCGATTCGGGGGTGACCGCACAGATACTCCTTACGCCAGACGATGGTTGCCAGCCTGGGGTCGCTGATCTCTGACTCCAGCGAGCGCTGCTGATCTGCCGGATGGATAGGACCCGGGCGATTGGGAAGCAGCAGCGCTTTTAGACGATTAAGAAACATGACCTGTCATCCGACGATTGCACCACTCTGGTACCCCACAAGAAAAAAGCACTTAACGTTTCCGCTAAGTGCTTGATTTCATTACCGTATTTGGTGGGCAGTACAAGTTTCGAACTTGTGACCCCTGCAGTGTGAATGCAGTGCTCTACCCCTGAGCTAACCGCCCTGATTATTCATCAGAATAGCCTCAAATTATACAACAATCTTCAGGCTACTTTGCGCCAAACCGTTTTTCCACCGCTGGATTTGTCCATTTGCACCAGCACTTCCTCGTGGGATGTCAGTTCCTGAGCGTTGGCGGCCACCACCGGCAGCACAAATCCGCGCAAATCCACCTGAACGACTGCCACCCCGCCCTCCTGGCTGGAGCCGACGTCCATCAGCAGCGCGTCCTGGCCGCGGGTCATGTTGATGTACACGTCGGCCAGCAACTCGGCATCCAGCAAGGCGCCGTGCAGCGTTCGACCGGAGTTGTCGACCTCCAGCCGGTCGCACAGGGCGTCCAGGCTGTTGCGCTTGCCGGGGAACATTTCCTTGGCCATGACCAGGGTGTCGGTCACGCTGGCCACGTACTTTTTGAACGGTTGATGGCCGGCACGCGCCAGCTCCGCATCCAGGAAGGAGATGTCAAACGGTGCGTTGTGGATGATGATTTCCGCATCGGCCACAAAGTCCAGCAGTTCCTGGGCAATGGCCGAAAACTTGGGCTTGTCGCTCAGGAATTCGGTTGTCAGGCCGTGCACACGCAGGGCGCCCTCGTCGCTGTCCCGCTCGGGGTTCAGGTAGAAATGCAGGTTGTTGCCGGTGAGCTTGCGGTTGACCAGTTCCACACAGCCGATTTCGACCATGCGATCCGGGTTCTCCGCCAGGTTGGCGTTGAAACCGGTGGTTTCGGTGTCCAGAAAGATCTGGCGCATCATGTCCTCCGCCGGGCCGCCCCAAGGAGGGCATGCACCCCCTTGGGGGGCAGCGAATACACGCAGTGATGAGCGTGGGGGTCAATAGACATCAGTGATTCTCTTTGGCGTGGTTGATCGAATATTTGGGGATCTCGACGACCAGGTCCTTTTGTGCCACAAAGGCCTGGCAACTCAGGCGCGAATTGGGCTCCAGGCCCCAGGCGCGGTCCAGCAGGTCTTCCTCATTTTCATCGAGTTCATTGAGCGACGCAAAGCCCTCACGCACGACGACGTGGCAGGTGGTGCAGGCGCAGCTCATGTCACAGGCGTGCTCGATGGCGATATGGTTTTCCAGCAACGCCTCGCAGATGGATGTGCCCGGCGTGGCCGTGATCTCGGTGCCTTGGGGGCAGTATTCCGGGTGGGGCAGAATTTTGATAATAGGCATTTTCAAATTGACTCAATGTTCTTGCCGGCCAGCGCGTGGGCAATGCCCCGGTTCATGCGCTTGGCGGCAAAGGATTCGGTGGCCTGGGCCAGCGCCTTGCTTAAGCGCTCGATCTCGGCAGCATCCATGCCGTTTTTGCCTTCGGACAGGGCCGCCATGGCAGCGTCGATATCGATGCGCTCCTGGGCGTCCAACAAATCAGCATCGGCGTCCAGTGCGCTGTGGATGGCCAGCAGCAGGCGGTCGGCATCGACCTGGGCTTCCACCACGGCACGGGTGCGGATGTCCTGCTCGGCGGTGGCAAAGCTGTCTTGCAGCATTTTGGCGATCTGGTCATCGGCCAGGCCGTAAGACGGTTTGACGTTGATGTCGGCCTGCACGCCGCTGACCTGCTCGTGCGCGGACACGTTGAGCAGGCCATCGGCATCCACGGTGAAGGTGACACGGATGCGCGCCGCGCCGGCCGCCATCGGCGGGATCCCGCGCAGCTCGAAGCGCGCCAGACTGCGGCAATCTTTGACCAGATCGCGCTCGCCCTGCACCACGTGCAGCGCCAGCGCGGTCTGACCATCCTTGTAGGTGGTGAAGTCCTGCGCCATCGCGGTGGGAATGGTCTGGTTGCGCGGCACGATGCGCTCGACCAGGCCGCCCATGGTTTCCACGCCCAGGGACAGCGGAATCACGTCCAGCAACAGCAAGTCGCCGGCCGTGTTGTTGCCCGCCAGTTGGTTGGCCTGGATGGAAGCGCCCAGCGCCACGACTTCGTCCGGGTTGAG
>JAVBYK010000377.1 GCA_030824095.1 bacterium | reverse complement strand
GGAGGAATCAGCAGCAGCGTGGTCGGTTTGGTGGCAATGGCGTTGGCAGACAGGGGCTGGCTGCGAAACAGGCTGGCGCTGGAGGCCAGGCACAGCTCCCCGGGCACCACGCGGTACAACTCCAGCGAGCGGCCATCGACGGAATGGCGAGAAACCTTGACCTCACCGTCCAGCACCAAGGGAAAGCCTTGGCAAGGCGAGTGCTCGTCAAACAGCACGGTGCCAACCGGCACGGTCATTGGTCCTGCGGAGCCCCCCAGGGACTCCAGGGATGGCACAACCGAGGACAGGGCCGGATACAGCGTGCAAGGATCAATCATGGGCGCAGTGTAGCGGCCGGCGGCTCAATGGCAGCAGGCGCTACTCTGGCCGGCCAGGTCGTCCAGGATCGGGCAATCGGGGCGCGCGTCGCCATGGCAATGGTGCAGCAGATCCTGCAGCGAGCGCTGCATGGCCTGCATGGCGGCAATGCGCGTGCTGAGCTCGTCCACGTGCTTTTGTGCAATGCGTTTCACGCTGGCACTGGCGCGGCTGCGGTTCTGCCACAGGTTGACCAGCTCGGCGATCTCGGCCATGGAGAAGCCCAGATCGCGGCTGCGCTTGATGAAGCGCAGCGTGTGCACGTCGGCCGGGGTGTACTGGCGGTAGCCGCTGTCGGTGCGATGCACGGAGCCGAGCAAGCCCAGCGACTCGTAGTGGCGCAGCATCTTTGCCGATACACCGGAACGCCGGGCGGCCTCGCCAATGTTGACGGCCGGTCCGGTGGCAGCGCTGTCAGGCCGCGACGGCATAGCCTTCCTCGGCAATGGCGGCGGCCAGTGCCTCGCGCGGCTGGGTGGAATCCACCTGCACGCGGTTCTGTGCGCGGTCGATCAGGACCTGGGCCCGCGGATCAACCTGCTGCAGGGCTTGGATAACGGCTTTCTCGCAATGGCCGCAGGTCATGCCGGTGACGGTAAAGGTCTGGTTCATGGTGTTTCCTTGTTTGAAATGGATCAGGAGCGCATCAGTTTGAACCTTACCACGGTGGGAGAGTCAAGCCCCTGGTGGCAGTGCGGGTAGGCGCTTGACCTTTCCATGGTTGGAGGGTTTAGGCTACGCGACATGAACACACACTCAACCCCTTCCCTAACCGACGAGACGCTGGACATTGGCATTGGTGGTATGACCTGTGCCTCCTGTGTCGGGCGCGTGGAACGCGCCCTCAACAAGGTGCCCGGTGTGCACAGCGCCAGTGTCAACCTGGCCACCGAGTCGGCGCGCATCGTCTATGCGGGCGACGCGGCCATGCAGGCACGCCTGAAACGCGCGGTGCGCGATGCCGGATACGAGCCGCGCAGCCCGGCCGAGGTGGATGCGCTGGAGTCGGTTTCGCCGTGGACCGGCTTTGCGCCGGTCGCCTGGGGGGCGCTGTTGTCGGCACCCCTGGCCCTGCCCATGGTCGGCGACTGGATGGGCCTGCACTGGATGCTGCCGGCCTGGTTGCAGTTTGTGCTGGCCACACCGGTGCAGTTCATCCTGGGGGCGCGCTTCTACAAGGCCGGCTGGCATGCGGTGCTGGCGCGCAGCGGCAATATGGATCTGCTGGTGTCCATCGGCACCACGGCGGGTTGGGCACTGTCGGTCTGGTTGTGGCTCAGCGCCCCGGCGGGCGCCATGGTGCATCTGTATTTTGAAGGCTCCGCGGTCGTGATCACCCTGGTGCTACTGGGCAAGTGGCTGGAAGCCCGCGCCAAGCGCCAGACCACCGCCGCCATTCGCGCCCTGCACGCACTGCGTCCGGACGTGGCCCATGTGCTGGGCCGTAACGGTGAGGTGGATGTCCCGGTGGCCGAGGTGCTGGTGGGCGACCGCATCGTCGTCAAGCCGGGCGAGCGCTTCCCGGTGGACGGCACCTTGGCCGAAGGCGAGACCCAGGTGGATGAATCCATGCTGACCGGCGAGCCTCTTCCGGTGCGCAAAGATGCGGGCGACAAGCTCACCGGCGGCTCCATCAACGGTGAGGGTCGCGTGGTGCTGCTGGTCACGGCCGTCGGCGTGGATACGGTGCTGTCGCGCATCATCCGCCTGGTCGAAGACGCCCAGGCCGCCAAGGCGCCGATCCAGCGCCTCGTGGACCAGGTCAGCGCCGTCTTTGTGCCGGTGGTGCTGGTGCTGGCCTTGTTGACCTTGCTGGGTTGGTGGTTCAGCGGCGCCAGCTTTGAGACGGCGGTGATCTACGCCGTGGCCGTGCTGGTCATTGCCTGTCCCTGTGCCCTGGGGCTGGCCACACCGGCGGCCATCATGGCCGGCACCGGCGTGGCAGCCCAGCATGGCATCCTGATCAAGGATGCCCAGGCGCTGGAACTGGCACACAAGGTCGATGTAGTCGCATTTGACAAGACCGGAACGCTGACACTGGGCCGGCCCCGTTTGAACGCGCTGGTGGTGCCGCCCGATGCCGCCATGGATGCCGACGCGGCGCTGCGTGCCAGCGCCAGTCTGCAAAGCGGCAGCGAACACCCGCTGGCGCGTGCCGTGCTGGCCGCCGCAGCCGAGAAAGGCATCGCCATCACCGCCCCCGAATCCCTGCGTTCCGTGCCCGGCCGCGGCAGCGAGGGCGTGGTCGGCACCACCAGCTACTGCATGGGCAGCCTGCGCTGGATGGCCGAGCTGGGCGTGGATCTGGGGTCATTGGCAGCGCAGTCCCACGCCCTGCAAGCCAATGGCGCCACCGTGTCCGTGCTGGCCGAGCGGCCGGCGGATGGCCCTCTGACACTGCGCGCCATGCTGGCCTTTGGTGACGAGCCCAAACCCGGCGCACAGGCCGCGCTGGCCGCGCTGCGTGCCCGTGGCATCAAGACCGTGATGATTTCCGGTGACAACCGCGGCGCTGCCGAGGCCATGGCGAGCCGACTGGGCCTGCGTCCCGAAGAAGGCGAAGTCATGGCCGAGGTGCTACCGGGTGACAAGGCGGCGCTGGTGGCGGGTCTGAGGGAAGGCGGACACACCGTGGCCATGGTCGGAGACGGTGTCAACGATGCGCCAGCGCTGGCCGCCGCCGATGTCGGCCTGGCCATGGGCAATGGCACGGATGTGGCCATGCATGCCGCCGGCATCACGCTGATGCGTGGCGATCTGGACCTGGTGGCCGCGGCGCTGGACATCTCGGATCGCACGGTAGCCAAGATCCGCCAAAACCTGTTCTGGGCCTTCTTCTACAACGTGGCCGGTATTCCGCTGGCCGCACTGGGCTACCTGAACCCGGTCGTGGCCGGGGCGGCGATGGCGCTGAGTTCGGTCAGCGTGATGACGAACGCCCTGCTACTCAAGCGCTGGAAGCCCCGGGAGTGAACGGGGTGATGGTCGGCACCACGGCCATCCCGTGAAAACCACCGTTCCTCGCGCCGTCCTGCAGTCTGTCGCAAGCCGCTGGAATCCGGTGGGTCACGCTCCTACAGTTCGCTCATCGGGTCCTTAGGACCAGCCAACCGGAGCCACACCATGTCGTCATTCATTGCCACCAGCCAGCGTTTCAGCATCGCCGGTTTTGCCTTCGCCGCAGTCATGACGCTGGCACTCAATGGCACCCTGCTCATGGGCTTTGACCAGATCGCCACCCGTGGCGACCACGGTCAACCCCAGGTTACCCGTCTGGCCAAGACCGCGCCGGCGCTCCCCAGCGTGACGCTGGCCCCGGTGGTGGTGACCCAGCGCCGTGCCTGATCCGGCCGATTGCCATCCATCCCGGGAGCCTGCCTTGCACAGTTTTCTGAAAGACAACCGTGGCTTCATCGCCTTTCTGGTCTGTTTTGGGTTCTTCCGCCTGGCGATTGCCGACTGGAACCCCATTCCTTCGGGGTCGATGCGCCCGACGCTGGTCGAAGGCGATGTAGTGCTGGTGAACCGCCTGGCCTATGACTTCAAGCTGCCGCTCAGTGACGTGTCCGTGCTGGAGATGGGCACACCGCAGCGGGGCGATGTCATCACGTTTACCTCACCCAAGGACGGCACGCGCCTGATCAAGCGCCTGGTCGCCGTGCCGGGTGATGTGGTGGAACTGCGCGACGAGGTCCTGACCATCAACGGGGAGCGCGCCGCATACGATGGCGTGCGCGCCACCACCGAGCCGCTGGAGCACGGCGCGTCCACCGCCGCTTTGCAGGCAACCGAGCGCATTGGCGGCAACACCCGCAAGGTGCAGTTTCTGCCGGACGTTCCCGCCCTGCGCAACTTCGGTCCCGTCACGGTTCCCAAAGACCACTTTTTCTTCCTGGGCGACAACCGGGACAACAGCGCCGACTCGCGCTTCATCGGTCTGGTGCCGCGCCACCTGCTGATTGGCCGGGCCCACCACATCGTTGTGTCGGCCAACATCCTGGGCGACTGGCTGCCCCGCCTGGAGCGCACGGCGCAGCGCATCCAGTGATCCCAAGAGGCTAGAGGGCCGGCTGCAGGGGCTTCAGGAAACCTTCCAGGCTGGCCCGTTGTGCCGCACGGTAGCTGGCGCACAGGCGCACCGTTTCCAGGGACTGCTCCAGCGATTTGGCCATGCCATCCACGCGCGCCAGCCAGGGCGTGAACAGGTCCTGCATCTTCTGGGCCTGCTGCTGCGTGCAGGCACCGTCAAACATCTGCGGGAAGCGCGCCACCATCTCGGTGGGCAGCTTGTCCGCCAGTTCAGCAAAGTGCCGGTCCATGAACTGGAACAGGGGTTCCTGCACCACCGCGGGGTGACCCCGTGTTCGCACCGCTGTCATCACCTCGCGGATGTCGTGTGCGGGGGACAGCCAGAGTTCACGGGCGGCCTGGGCCAGTTCGGGCTGGCGGAAGCTTCCCAGTGCGGCATAGATGTCGGCGCGTTCGCGCCGGTCCGGGCTGCCCTGCAC
>JAVBYK010000287.1 GCA_030824095.1 bacterium | reverse complement strand
GCCGGCGGTGACTACCGCGCGGTGACCTGCGCGTAGGCCCAGCTCAGCCAGGGCAGCAGGGCCTGCAGGTCGCTCGCCTCGACCGTGGCACCGCACCAGATGCGCAGACCGGCCGGCGCGTCCTTGTAGGCGCCAATGTCAAAGGCCACACCCTCGGCCTCGATCAGGCGCACCATGGCCTTGACCTGCTCGTCCGCAGCGTTCAGGGTCAGGCAGACGCTGGTGTTGGAGCGTGTGGCCGGGTCCTTGGCCAGGAAGAAAATCCAGTCGTTGGCGGCGACAAAGTCGGCCACGATTTTCAGATTGGCTTCGCTGCGGGCCATGGTGGCAGACACACCACCCAGGCTATCAACCCAGGCCAGCGCGTCCAGGTAGTCAGCCACGCAGAGCATGGACGGGGTGTTGATGGTGTCGCCCTGGAACAGGCCTTCCAGCAGCTTGCCGCCCGAGGTCATGCGAAAGATCTTGGGCAGGGGCCAGGGCGGTGTGTAGCTCTCCAGCCGCGCCACGGCACGGGGGCTCAACACCAGCATGCCATGTCCGCCCTCCCCACCCAGCACCTTTTGCCAGGAAAAGGTGACCACATCCAGTTTGTCCCACGGCAACTCCATGGCAAACACGGCCGAGGTGGCATCACAAATGGTCAGACCGGCCCGGTCTGCGGCAATCCAGTCCCCGTTGGGCACCTTGACGCCCGAGGTGGTGCCATTCCAGGTGAACACCACGTCGTTGTCAAAATTCACGCGGCTCAGATCCGGCAATTCACCATAGGGCGCGTGGAGCTGATTGACCTGGGGGATGCGCAGCTGGTTGACGATGTCGTTGACCCAGGTAGCTCCAAAGGTTTCCCAGGCCAGCACATCCACGCCGCGCGGTCCCAGCAGGGACCACAGCGCCATCTCCACGGCACCAGTATCCGACGCAGGCACCACCGCCACCCGGTAGCCTGCCGGCAGACCCAGAATGCGGGCGGTCTCGGAACAGGCCAGACCCAGCGCCCGCTTGCCAATGGCGGAGCGGTGCGAGCGGCCCAGGGTGTCGAGCTGCAGCGCGGCCACGTTGTAGCCGGGGCGCTTGCTGCAGGGGCCGGAAGAAAAATGCGGGTTCTGGGGTTTGACCGTGGGTTGCTGCATCGTCATCTCGTGGGGAAAACTGGGGAAATCTTGACAGCCCCAAGTATCGCATCCGGTGCCGGTGCGCCCGGTCTTGTGCCCGGGATGGCGCCCCGACCGGGTCGGCATTGGGGCCATTGCCGGCGCGCCGGCGCCCGCAGCGGGGTTCGGCGATACTGGCACGTCGATGATTGAACCAACGACGTCACCCACCGCGACATCCCCCTCCGCCCACGCCAGCTACCTGGCCTCCCTGCGCGACAGCTTCCACCGCATCCTGCCCATGGCCTGGCCCGTCCTGATCGGTCAACTGGCCGTGCTGGGCTTCAGCACCGTGGACACCATCCTGGTCGCGCGTTTTGCCGCCAGCGACCTGGCCGCATTGTCCATCGGCATGGCGGTATACATCACCATCTTCATCGGCTTCATGGGCGTGGTGCTGGCCATCAGCCCCATGGCCGGTCAGCTGTTTGGCGCCGGCAAGTTGCACGCGGCCGGGCAGCAGGTGCACCAGGCGATCTGGCTGGCCCTGGGTCTGGCGGTGCTGGGCAGCACCCTGTTGCTGATGCCCGGCCCCTTCCTGTCACTGGCCCGAACCGGGCCGGAGGTGGCCGAGAAAGTACGCGGCTACCTGACTGCACTGGCGTTCTCGCTGCCGGCGGCGATGCTGTTCACGGTGTACCGGGGCTTCAACACCGCCGTGTCGCGCCCCAAGGCGGTGATGGCTATCCAGATTGCCGGGCTGCTGCTGAAAATTCCGCTCTCCGCACTGTTCATCTATGGCTGGACGCTGCCCCTGCCGGGCAGCCTGCCGGCGTGGCAGGTGGCACCCATGGGGGTGGTCGGCTGCGGCGTGGCTACCGCCGTGGTGATGTGGGCGCAGACACTGATCGCCTGGGCCGTGGTGCGGCGCGACCCGTTTTATGCCCGCTTCGGGCTGCACGCCAAGGGGCTCAGCCGCCCCAACCGCACCGCCATCCTGGCCCAGCTGCGCCTGGGCGTGCCCATGGGCGCGGCCATCATGATCGAGGTGACGGGCTTCAGCTTCATGGCCTTTCTGATCTCCCGCCAAAGCGGCGAGGCCGTGGCTGGGCACCAGCTCGCCGCCAATCTGGTGTCGATGATGTTCATGCTGCCACTGGCCCTGGCCAACGGCACGGCCACGCTGGTGGCGCAGCGCGTGGGTGCCAACGACCTGCCGGAGGCGCGACGCATTGGCTGGCATGGGGTGGAGATTGGCGTGGGCAGCGCCGCCATTCTGGGCGCGCTCGTCTATGTGGCGCGCGAGCCAATCCTGCACGCCTACACCGACAACCCGACCATCATCGCCGCGGCCATGCCGCTGCTGGTGTGGGTGTGGTGGTTCCATGTGGCCGACGCGGCACAAACCATGGCCAACTTTGTGCTGCGTTCGCACCGTGTCACGCTGATGCCGCTGGTCTTTTACGTCACCTCGCTGTGGGGCATCGGGCTGGTGGGTGGCTACCTGGTCACCAACAGCGCCTGGGCACCGCCCGCACTGCAGGGCGCCCAGGGCTACTGGGCCATGAGCACGGCCGGCCTGGTGGCCGCCGGTGTGGCGCTGTGCACGTTTCTGGCCTGGGTCCACCGACGGGAAGCACCAAGAGCCAAATAGGCATCCAGCCCTCGTGGAATGGACGCATATAGCTATTGTTATTATAGCAAATCCATTCCCAAGCGTCAGACCAGTGACTCCACGCGAATCGCGTGCACGCCACCCACCCGCGTTGGCAGGCGCGCCAGGTTCGCCATCACGCGGCGAATGTCCGACTCCCTGGCGAGGTGGGTCAGCACCACAAGGGAGCTGACACCGGTGTCATCGGCTGTGGCAAAGACTTCCAGCCGTTCGACATGCACATTGGCTGCCGCAAGACAGTCGCGCAGTTGCGGCACTGCCAACTGGGGGTCGGTGGCATCCATGCGCAGGTAGTACGCCGTCACCCCATCGACCATCGGCACCACCGGCAAGGCCTGCACCGCGTGCGGCTGGAACGCAAGATAGGGCACGCGGTCGCCATGGCGTGTGCCCGCAACCCGCGCCACATCGACCAGATCGGCAATCACGGCCGATGCGGTCTGCTCCGATCCGGCGCCGGCGCCGTAATACATCGTCACGCCAGCGGCATCGCTCTTCACCAGCACGGCGTTCATGGAACCGTGCACCTGGGCCAGCAGATGGTCGTCCGGGATCAGCGTCGGGTGCACGCGCAGTTCCATGCCGTGATCTGTCCGTTTGGCAATGCCCAGCAGCTTGACGCGGTAGCCCAGGCGCTCCGCCAAGCCCATGTCGTCCAACTCCAGCGCGGTGATGCCCTCGGTGTGGACCTTGTCGAACTGCACCGGCACACCAAAGGCGTTGGACGCCAGCAGCGTCAGCTTGTGCGCCGCATCCACGCCTTCCACGTCGAAGGTCGGGTCGGCTTCCGCATAGCCCAGGCGTTGTGCCTCCTCCAGCGCGGCTTTGAAACCCAGGCCGTGGCTGCGCATCTGGGTGAGGATGAAATTGGTCGTGCCATTGATGATGCCCACGACCCATTCGATGCGATTGGCCGTCAACCCCTCGCGCAGCGCCTTGATGATGGGAATGCTGACCGCCACCGCCCCCTCATACGCCACCACCACACCCTGCACATGGGCTGCGGCAAAGATCTCGGCACCATGCTCGGCCAGCAGCGCCTTGTTGGCGGTGACCACATGCTTGCCGTTGGCAATGGCCCGCAGAACCAGGTCCCGCGCCAGTGTGGTGCCGCCGATGACTTCGACCACCACATCGATGTCGGGGTGGTTGACGATCAGGAACGGATCATCGACCAGCGCCACATCGTCGCCCACCACGCTGGCGGCACGCGTCCGATTGCGCACGGCCACCATGGTGATCGCAATGCGCCGGCCGGTCCTGGCAGCAATCACATTGCCATTGCGCTGCAACACACGGTAGGTGCCGCCGCCGACGGTGCCCAGCCCCAGCAGGCCCACGCGCAGGGGTGGCAGTGCCAAAGGAGCTGCGACATGAAAAGGGCCGCAAGCAAAATTGCCTTGATGATCTTGGTACATACATTCTCCGAACAGTTGAGGACCCAACTGCCTTGGCTGGGTTTGTTCAGAGATACACACCAGGAGGCAGCCGGAACGGCCACCTGCACGACGCTCAGGCGACCGTGGTTGTAATGGTGGTAATCATTCGTGCAGCCATTTCCCGCCGGATGGCGGACACGCCAGCACGCACCGCAAGGCGGGCGCTGACTGTAGAGGAATAGGGCTTGCACGACATGGATACAGCATACCATGCACACGCTTCTAGAATCGCAGCATGGTAGCCAACAACATGCGCCGTTTATTTCTGGGAGACGGCGAGCAGGTGTCCCGGCCTATCGTCTGGATCATCGGTTTCTTTGCCTTCCTGAACGTCTATTCGGTGCAGTCCGTTCTGCCCATGGTGATGGACGACTTCCACGCCTCCGCCCTGCAGGCCGGACTGACCGTGGGGGCCACGGTGCTGGCGATCGGCCTGGTGTCCCCCTTCATGGGCATGCTGTCCGACGCGTTCGGGCGCAAGGCCATCCTCTGCACATCCATGTTCGCGCTGACCGTGCCCACCGCGCTGATCCCGGTTGCACACAGCCTGAACACGCTCATTGCGCTGCGCTTTCTGCAGGGTCTGGCGGTGCCGGGCATTGTGGTGGTGCTGATCGCCTACCTGTCCGAGGAAATCCGCAACGGCAGCGTTGCGCGCATGACGGCGAC
>JAVBYK010000417.1 GCA_030824095.1 bacterium | reverse complement strand
GAAGCCTACGTGGTGACCGACCCCGGCATGACCCCGCTGAAGAAGTTCAGCATCATGTCCGAAGACGATTTCGACGCCAAGTTCAAGGAATACGGCGACGAGTTCCAGGCCAAGATGGGCGCGGAAGGTATCAAGGACCTGCTGCAAAGCATTGATATCGAGGGTTCCATCGAGAAGCTGCGCAACGACCTGACCGGATCTGAACTCAAGATCAAGAAAAACGCCAAGCGTTTGAAGGTTCTGGAAGCGTTCAAGAAATCCGGCATCAAGCCCGAGTGGATGGTTCTGGACGTGTTGCCCGTGTTGCCACCGGATCTGCGTCCGCTGGTACCGCTGGACGGTGGTCGTTTTGCGACCTCTGACCTGAACGACCTGTACCGCCGCGTCATCAACCGCAACAGCCGTCTGCGCCGTTTGCTGGAATTGAAGGCCCCCGAGATCATTGCGCGCAATGAGAAGCGCATGTTGCAGGAAGCCGTGGACAGCTTGCTGGACAACGGCCGCCGCGGCAAGGCCATGACCGGCGCCAACAAGCGCGCCCTGAAGTCCTTGGCCGACATGATCAAGGGTAAATCCGGTCGCTTCCGCCAGAACTTGCTGGGTAAGCGCGTCGACTACTCCGGTCGTTCCGTGATTACCGTTGGCCCAACACTCAAGCTGCACCAGTGCGGTCTACCGAAATTGATGGCCTTGGAATTGTTCAAGCCCTTCATCTTCGCGCGCCTGGAAGCCATGGGCATTGCAACCACCATCAAGGCGGCCAAGAAGGAAGTCGAATCCGGTACGCCCGTCGTGTGGGACATCCTGGAAGAGGTCATCAAAGAGCACCCCGTGATGCTGAACCGTGCGCCTACACTGCACCGTTTGGGTATCCAGGCCTTTGAGCCCATCCTGATCGAAGGCAAGGCCATTCAACTGCACCCCCTCGTTTGCGCGGCCTTCAATGCCGACTTCGACGGTGACCAGATGGCCGTTCACGTGCCGCTGTCCGTGGAAGCACAAATGGAAGCCCGCACACTGATGCTGGCCTCCAACAACGTGCTGTTCCCTGCCAACGGCGAGCCGTCCATTGTTCCTTCCCAGGACGTGGTGCTGGGTCTGTACTACACGACCCGCGAGCGCATCAACGGCAAGGGCGAGGGGCTGATCTTCTCCGACACCGGTGAAGTGCAGCGCGCATTCGATGCGGGCGAAGTCGAGCTGAACGCCAAGATCAATGTACGCCTGACCGAATGGACCAAGGACAAGGAAACTGGCGAGTTCATACCATCGACCAAGCTGTGGGAAACCACTGCAGGGCGTGCGCTGTTGTCCGAGATCCTGCCCAAGGGACTACCTTTCTCCAACATCAACAAGGCGTTGAAGAAGAAGGAGATCTCCAAGCTGATCAATGTGTCTTTCCGCAAGTGCGGTCTGAAGGACACCGTGGTGTTTGCCGACAAGCTGCTGCAAAGCGGTTTCCGTCTCGCGACACGCGCCGGTATTTCCATCTGTATCGATGACATGCTGGTGCCGCAAGAAAAGCACGGCATCATTGAGCGGGCGCAGAAAGAGGTCAAGGAGATCGAGCAGCAGTACGTCTCCGGTCTGGTGACGGCTGGCGAGCGCTACAACAAGGTGGTGGACATCTGGGGCAAGTCGGGTGACGAAGTGTCCAAGGTCATGATGGCCAAGTTGTCCAAGGAAACGGTCACCGACCGCCATGGCAACCAGGTCCAGCAGGAATCCTTCAACTCCATCTACATGATGGCCGACTCCGGTGCCCGCGGTTCCGCGGCCCAGATTCGCCAGGTGGCTGGTATGCGGGGTCTGATGGCCAAGCCTGACGGCTCCATCATCGAGACGCCCATTACCGCGAACTTCCGCGAAGGTCTGAACGTGTTGGAGTACTTCATCTCCACCCACGGTGCCCGTAAGGGTCTGGCCGACACGGCGTTGAAGACTGCGAACTCGGGTTACCTGACCCGCCGTCTGGTGGACGTGACGCAAGACTTGGTCGTGACCGAACAGGACTGCGGCACGCACGGTGGTTACCTGATGCGCGCCATCGTCGAAGGCGGTGAAGTGATCGAATCCCTGCGTGACCGCGTGCTGGGCCGCACTGCCGCTGAAGACGTGTTGCATCCGGAAAACCGCGCCGTTCTGGCCACTGCCGGCACCATGCTGGACGAGGACCTGATCGACGAGCTGGAGGCCGCTGGCGTGGACGAGGTCAAGGTGCGTACCGCGCTGACCTGCGAAACCCGCTTCGGCATCTGTGCCAAGTGCTACGGCCGCGACTTGGGCCGTGGTGGCCTGATCAACGGTGGCGAAGCCGTCGGTGTGATTGCTGCGCAGTCCATCGGTGAGCCCGGTACCCAGCTGACGATGCGTACCTTCCACATCGGTGGTGCCGCGTCCCGTGCTGCGATCGCTTCCAGCGTGGAAGCCAAGTCCAACGGCAATATTGGCTTCAACGCCACCATGCGCTATGTGACCAACAGCAAGAAGGAGTTGGTGGTGATTGCCCGTTCCGGCGAAATCATCATCCACGACGAGCATGGCCGCGAGCGCGAGCGCCACAAGGTGCCCTACGGTGCGGTTCTGACCGTGAAGGCCGACCAGACTATCAAGGCTGGCGCCATTCTGGCCAACTGGGATCCGTTGACCCGCCCCATCATTACCGAGTTCGCCGGCAAGGCGCATTTCGAGAATGTGGAAGAAGGCCTGACGGTTGCCAAGCAGGTTGACGAAGTGACCGGTCTGTCCACCATGGTGGTCATTGATCCCAAGCGCCGTGGCGCGACCAAGGTGGTTCGTCCGCAGGTCAAGCTGATCGACGCCACGGGCAATGAAGTCAAGATTCCCGGAACCGATCACTCGGTGACCATCGGCTTCCCGGTTGGCGCGCTGATCCAGGTGCGTGATGGCCAGGACGTCGGCCCCGGCGAGGTGCTGGCCCGTATCCCAATCGAAGGCCAGAAGACCCGCGACATTACCGGCGGTCTGCCGCGTGTCGCCGAGCTGTTCGAAGCCCGCACGCCCAAGGACAAGGGTACGCTGGCCGAGATCACCGGTACCGTGTCCTTCGGTAAGGAAACCAAGGGCAAGATTCGCCTGCAGATCACCGATCCCGATGGCAAGGTCTGGGAAGACCTGGTGCCCAAGGAGAAGAACATGCTGGTCCACGAAGGCCAGGTGGTCAACAAGGGTGAAAGCGTGGTGGACGGACCTGCCGATCCGCAGGACATCCTGCGCTTGCTGGGTTCGGAAGAACTCGCTCGCTACATCGTGGACGAAGTGCAGGACGTGTACCGCTTGCAGGGCGTGAAGATCAACGACAAGCACATTGAAGTGATTGTTCGCCAGATGCTGCGCCGGGTCGTGGTGGAAGCCGCCGGTGACTCCAGCTACATCAATGGTGAGCAGGTCGAGCGTTCCGAGATGCTCAACACCAACGATGCACTGCGGGCCGAAGGCAAGATCCCCGCAACCTACAGCAATCTGTTGCTGGGTATCACCAAGGCATCCCTGTCCACCGACAGCTTCATCTCCGCGGCGTCCTTCCAGGAAACCACCCGCGTGCTGACCGAAGCCGCCATCATGGGCAAGCGCGACGAGTTGCGTGGTCTGAAGGAAAACGTGATCGTGGGTCGCCTGATTCCAGCCGGAACCGGTCTTGCGTACCATGAGGCACGCAAGGTCCGCGAGAGCATGGACGATGCAGAACGTCGCGCCATCGCCGAAGCCGAGGCTGCCGAACTGGCAGGCGACGCCGAGACGGTTGGCGAGCCCCAGTCTAGCGAAGACGGCGCCAGCGACTAAGCCAGCGTTGCTATACTAAGCATAGCACCCCAAGCCCGTTTGACGAGGGGCTTGGGGTGTTTTTGCTTCTAACCTTGGGTGGAATGCCTGATTTGCCTGCGCGGGAGCACCATGTCTGGTTCGCTGACACTGTGGATAACACTGGCTCTGTCCCTATTCTGGAGTGTGGGCCTGTACAACCGCCTCATGCGTATGCGGGCTCGTGGCCTTGGCGCCCTGGGCTCGGTCGAAAAGCACATGCACCATTACCTGGAGCTGGTGCTGGAACAGGGCCTGGCCATCGAGGCCACATCGGACCCCGTTGAGGGGGAGGTGGCAAGACAGGCTCCCGCACGCTGGGCCCATTTGCTTGCCGATGTGCAGTTGCTGGAACAGTCGTTGAAGGCGGCCGTGGCGACACCCCTGACGGCCGAGCCGCTGGCGCGCTTGGGCGAAGCCTATGCCGGGTTGCAAGCTACCTGGCACGATTTGCACGAGACACCGGCAGACCTGGCAGGCCCCGTCGTGCCGGCGGCCATGCAGGCCCGGTGGGATGCAATCACCCTGCGGGTTGAGTCGGCTCGGGGCGGGTTCAACCAAATCTTGACGAAATATAACGAAGCGCTCGGCCAGTTCCCGGCCCGATTGGTGGTCGGAATGATGGGCTTCAAACCGGGCGGTCTGCTCTAAGGAAACAATGAACCACAAAGAAGACAGCGTGCCCTTGTGGCGCCAGCTTGCTGCCACGGGTGGCGTGATACAGGCCGTGCGCGGTGGTGCATCCGGCACCGCTGCCATTGAGTCAGTTTCTTCGGAATTGCGACCGGGCGTGCAGGCTCTGGCGTTTCATGTGTGGCGCAACCTGGGGCGAGCCGAGGCTTTGCGCCGCCAGCTGGCCACGCGGCCACCGCCGCCCGCTGCCGATGCACTTCTGTGCGTTGCGCTGGCGTTGGCCTGGGATGATGCGAACGCGCCCTACGACATGTTCACCCTGGTGAACCAGGCGGTCGAAGCGGCCAAGCGCAGTCCGTCTACCAAGGCACAGGCCAATTTCCTGAATGCCTGTTTGAGGCGATTCCTGCGGGAGCGCGAAGC
>JAVBYK010000231.1 GCA_030824095.1 bacterium | reverse complement strand
CCAGTAAATCTTGAACATAGGTACTCTCTTTCCTGCGGCTATTTTGATGCATGGCGCGCGCCACTATCACCCCAGAGACAGCCTGGCCCTTCTGAATCCCTTAAATTCCAGCGAACCGACTATTTTGGAGACTTGACTTATGACCCGCACCATTCAACAACTGTTTGACCTCACCGGCAAGACCGCTCTCGTGACCGGCGGCTCGCGCGGCCTGGGCCTGCAAATGGCCCACGCACTGGGTGAGGCGGGAGCCAAGATCATGCTGAGTTCGCGCAAGGCCGAAGACCTGGAACAGGCTGCCGCTGAATTGCAGGCCGCTGGCATCGACGCCCGCTGGATTGCCGCCGACTGCGCCAAGGAAGCCGACATTGCCCGCCTGGCCGATGAGACCCTGCAACGCATGGGCGACGTGGATATCCTGATCAACAACGCCGGCGCCTCCTGGGGCGCCCCGGCCGAAGACCATCCCGTGGCCGCATGGGACAAGGTCATGAACCTCAATGTGCGCGGCTACTTTCTGCTGAGCCAGATCATTGCTAAGAAGAGCATGATTACCCGGGGCCGTGGCCGCATCATCAACATTGCGTCGATTGCCGGCCTGGGCGGCAATCCGATCGAGATGAAGACCATTGCCTACAACACCTCCAAGGGTGCGGTCATCAACTTCACCCGCGCATTGGCCGCCGAGTGGGGCCCCTACGGCATCAATGTCAACGCCATCTGCCCCGGCTTCTTCAAGACCAAGATGGCCATCGGCCTGATCGAGAGCCTGGGCGAGGACAAGATGGCAGCCCACGCCCCCCTGCGCCGCCTGGGCGATGACGAAGACCTGAAGGGCCTCTCCCTGCTGCTCGCCTCGGACGCCGGCAAGCACATCACCGGCCAATGGCTGGCCGTGGATGGTGGTGTCAGCGCTGTCGTCGCCGGTTGAACCCCATGTCGTGGGACAAGGCCGTCGGCTTCGGGGTGGATATCCCCTTTGTGAAGCACCTGGGTTTTGAACTGACGCAGTTTGACGGCGGCCATTCCGAGATCCTGTACACCGCCAAGCCGGAGCATCTGAACTCGTTCTCGGTGACCCACGGCGGTGCGCTGATGACGCTGATGGACGTGTCCATGGCCACGGCAGCGCGCAGCCAGGTGCCCGAGATGGGTGTGGTCACCATTGAGATGAAGACCAGCTTCATGCAGCCTGCCATCGGCCCGCTGCGCGCCGAAGGCGAGCTGATGCACCGCACCGCCACCATGGCCTTCACCCAGTCCACCATTTTTGATGCTGCGGGGCGCAAATGCGCCCACGCCACCGGCACCTTCAAGTTCGTCAAGCGCCTGCCAACAGGCGCCAAGAGCACGAACCCCCTCAACATCTCCACCGATTGAATCGAACACACCATGCCAACCAACCACCAAATCCTTCTCGACAACCGCCCAGTGGGCGAGGCCGTTGCCAGCAATTTCAAGCTGATCACCGCTGAAACCCCGGCGTTGCAGGAAGGGCAAGTCCTGGTGCGCCACCACTTCCTGAGCCTGGACCCCTATATGCGCGGCCGCATGAACGATGCCAAGAGCTACGCACAACCCCAGCCGCTGGGGCAGACCATGCAGGGCGGCACGGTGGGTGAGGTGGTGGAATCCCGCAATGCCAAATACGCCGTGGGCGACAAGGTGGTGGGGATGGGAGGCTGGCAGGAATACAGCGTGGTCGATGGCAATGCGCCCGGCGCACTGCGCAAGGTGGACACCACCCACGTGCCCTTGAGCGCCTATCTGGGCGCTGTGGGCATGCCGGGTGTGACCGCCTGGTATGGCCTGGTCAAGATCATCGAACCCAAGGCCGGTGAGACCATGGTCGTCAGCGCTGCCACCGGTGCCGTGGGCAGCGCCTTTGCCGCCTTGTCCAGGGCGCGCGGTTGCCGCACGGTGGGCATTGCCGGGGGCACTGACAAATGCCAATACGCCGTGGATGAGCTGGGCTTTGATGCCTGCATCGACTACAAGCTTTACAAGGACGCCGCATCACTCTCCAAGGCCATTGCCGAGGCATGCCCCAACGGCATCGACGGCTATTTCGAGAACGTGGGTGGCATGGTGCTGGACGCCGTGCTGCCGCGCATGAATGCCTTTGGCCGCATCGCGGTCTGCGGCATGATCGCCGGCTACGACGGTGCGCCGCTGCCGCTGAGCTACCCCGCGCTGATCCTGACCCAGCGCCTGAAGGTGCAGGGTTTCATCGTCAGCGAACACATGGAAGTCTGGCCCCAGGCACTGACCGAACTCGGCACGCTGGTGGCCACCGGCAAGCTGCGTGCCCGTGAAAGCATTGCGCAGGGCCTGGCCGCCGCACCCGAAGCCTTCCTGGGCTTGCTCAAGGGCAAAAACTTTGGCAAGCAGTTGGTCAAGCTGATCTAGGAGCCACCATGAGCGATCTCATCCTGCACCACTACCCCACATCGCCTTTTGCTGAAAAGATTCGCTGCGTGCTGGGCTTCAAGCAGTTGGCCTGGAAGTCGGTCATCATCCCGGCCATCATGCCCAAGCCCGATGTGCTGGCGCTGACCGGCGGCTACCGCAAGACGCCCATCCTGCAGATCGGCTCGGACGTGTACTGCGACACCGCGCTGATCTGCGATGTGCTGGAGCATATCCAGCCGACGCCGGCGCTGTTCCCCGAGAGCCACAAGGGCCTGGCCCGCGTGCTGGCCCAGTGGGCCGACACCACGCTGTTCTGGGCGGCCATGGGCTACAACCTGCAGCCCAAGGGGGCAGCCTCCATGTTCGAGGGCGCACCGGCCGAGGCCGCCAAGGCCTTTGGCGCGGACCGCGCCGCCATGTCCACCGGCATGACACGCCTGCGCGCGCCGGACGCCACCGCCGCCTACAAGTCCTACCTGCGCCGCATTGCCAACATGCTGGACGGCCAGGACTTTGTGATGGGCAACACGCCCTGTGTGGCGGACTTTGCCTGCTACCACCCGCTGTGGTTCAGCCGCAAGCGGGTGCCGGTGATGGCCGGCATTCTGGATGCCACCCCCGGCGTTCTGCGTTGGATGGACCGCATGGAGACCCTGGGCCACGGCAAGCTGGAGAAGTTTTCTGCTACAGAAGCGATAGCGGTATGTTCAGCATCCACGAGGGCTAAAGCCCAATTGGACGATAAATCGTTCCAGGACGAACACGGCATTCCGCTGGGCAGCCGCGTCACCGTGGCAGCCGAGACCTTTGGTCAGGAACCGACCGAGGGCGAACTGGTCGCCGCCACCCGCACGCGCTACACCCTGCGCCGGGTGGACGAACGGGCCGGTACGGTGCATGTGCACTTCCCGCGCATCGGCTACGTGCTCAGGGCCGTGCAAACGGCATGAGCGCAGCGCCGGCGCATTCCGTGCAGTGGCAGTGCAAGCCGTTTGACGCGCTGACGGCCGCCGAGCTGTACGGGGTGCTGCAACTGCGCAGCGAGGTTTTCGTCGTCGAGCAGGCCTGCATCTTCCTGGACATGGACGGCAGCGATGTCGATGCACTGCACCTGCTCGGCACGCAGCAGCAGACCGGGCAGGGCGATGTGCTGGTGGCCTATGCGCGCCTGTTCCCCGCTGGCGTCAAGTACGCGGAGGCCAGCATTGGCCGCGTCGTGACGCGCCTTTCGGCCCGCGGCAACGGACTGGGCCATGCCCTGATCCGTGAGGCCATGGCGGCCCTGGTGTCGCAGTGGGGCATTCAACCCATTCGCATCGGTGCACAGGCGCGGCTGAAGGCGTACTACACCCAACACGGCTTTGTCGACGTGGGCAAGCCCTATGTCGAAGACGGCATCGATCACATTGAGATGGTCTGGCAACCCTAAAACCCCTGGAGCTTTTTTCCCATGATTTCCGATTTCAAGAACAAGACCGCTGTCCTGACCGGAGCCGGCTCCGGCTTTGGGCTGGAGTGCGCCCGCATTGGCGCCAAACTGGGCATGAACCTGGTTCTGGCCGACGTGCAGCAGGATGCGCTGGACCGCACCGTGGCGGAAATGCAGGCTGCTGGCGCTCCGGTGCTGGCCATGCGGTTGGATGTATCCAAGGCCGACCAGATGCAAGCGTTGGCCGATGCCGCCTTTGCGAGATTTGGTGCACCGCATTTCGTCTTCAACAACGCCGGTGTCGGTGCTGGCGGCCTGGTTTGGGAAAACTCCCTGCAGGACTGGGAATGGGTGCTGGGCGTGAACCTGATGGGGGTGGTGCATGGCGTTCGCCTGTTCACCCCAATGATGCTGGCCGCCGCCAAGGCCGATCCCGCCTACCAGGGCCACATCGTCAACACCGCCAGCATGGCCGGCCTGTTGAACGCGCCCAACATGGGCATCTACAACGTCAGCAAACACGCCGTGGTGTCGCTGAGCGAGACCCTGTACCAGGATCTGGCCCTGGTCACCGACCAGATCAGCGCCAGCGTGCTGTGCCCGTTCTTTGTGCCCACCGGTATCGCCCAGAGTCACCGCAACCGCCCGGGCGATCTCAGCAGTGCGGATACCAAGCCGACCCGCAGCCAGTTGATCGGCCAGGCCATGAGCGACAAGGCGGTCAACAGCGGCAAGGTGACGGCAGCCGAGGTAGCGCAGATGGTGTTCGATTCCATGGCAGCCAACCAGTTCTACATCTACAGCCACCCCAAAGCCATCGGCTCCGTGCAGACCCGCATGGAAGACGTGCTGATGTCGCGCAACCCCACCGATCCGTTTGCCCACAAGCCCGAGCTGGGTGTGGAGCTGAAGAAGGCCTTGCGGAGCTGACGGGGTTTCCATCCGGTGAACAAGCGACATAGAATGAAATCGGGCCGCCGTAGTTAGGCACACCGATTCAAACACGCTGGCCCGCATAAGAAACTATGCAAAGGAGGCCGGTCATGTCTGATGC
>JAVBYK010000310.1 GCA_030824095.1 bacterium | reverse complement strand
TTTGGCGTGTCGTTCGGGTTCAAGCAGGACAATGCCTTCGGGTCCGGAAATTCGCTGGGTATTGAACTCAATACCAGCAAGCAGAATCGCACGGTAGTGTTCAATACTACCAATCCGTACTTCACGCAAGACGGTGTATCGCGGACGATTGACCTCTACCAGCGCAACACCAAGCCCTACGTGGATATCAATAGCTATGCGATTGAAACCACCGGCGGAAGCCTGCGTTTCGGGGTGCCGTTCACGGAATACGACACCGTTTATTTCGGCATCGGTGTTGACCAGACCACCATTGTTCCGGGAAATCTGCTGCCAGTGGTCTACCAGGATTTCGCGAATAAGTTCGGCTTTACCAGCTATGCGGTCCCGTTGACCGTCGGTTGGGGGCGCGATACCCGGGACAGTGCATTGGTTCCAACCATCGGCAAGGTCATGAAGACCTCTGCGGAGTGGAGTGTGGCGGGTGAGTTGAAATACGTTCGGGGTACCGCGCTGTATCAGCAGTACGTGCCTGTGACCAACAAAATCACTGCGGCGCTGAATGCGGAACTGTCCATGGGTGCCGCAACGGGTGATGGTGCCTACCCCATCTTCAAAAACTTCTATTCGGGCGGTCTGGGTACCGTGCGCGGATTTGAGCAGGGCAGCCTGACCACCGCGTCGCAGCGTGCGCTGGGTCTTACGGCCACGGGCGGTACCAAGAAGGTCAACTTCAATTTGGAGCTGCTGTCGCCCTTGCCCGGTGGCGGCAAGGATCGCACACTGCGCGTTTACACCTTCTTCGATGCTGGCGGTGTCTATGGCGCTGACGAGGCCATCCAGTTGAGCGATATGCGCAGTTCGGTGGGCATTGGTATCAGCTGGATCTCGCCGGTTGGCCCTCTGCGGTTGGCGTTTGCCAAACCGCTCAAACAATTCGATAGCGATAGAATCCAGTCCATGCAATTCCAGATCGGAAGCTCTTTCTAATGAATACGTCAAAACTCGGTTGGTTGGTAGCGGTATTGCTGGCAGGTTGTGCGTTGAGCGCTTCTGCACAGGACTTCAAGGTGGGCGTGATCAACTACCAGGTCATCACCACACAATCCAATCCTGCAAAGGCAGCCCAGGTCAAGTTGGAGCAGGAGTTTTCCAAACGGCAGAAAGAGTTGGCGGAGCAGCAGGCTTCGCTGAAGGCGTTTGGTGAAAAATTTGAGCGGGATGCGCCGACGCTGAGCGAGAGCCAGCGTGCCAGCCGCCAGAAGGAAGGCACTGAATTGGCCCGTGACCTGCAACGTCGACAGCGTGAGTTTCAGGAAGACCTGAATGGCCGTCGTAACGAGGAGTTGCACCAGCTGCTGGACCGGGCGACGCGCGCTGTCAAGCAGGTTGCCGAAGCTGAAAAGTACGACATGGTGTTGCAGGAAGTGGTGTACGTGAACGCCAAGCATGACATCACCGACAAGGTTCTCAAAATCCTCAATTCCAACTCCAAGTAAGCCTTGACGGACAAGGTTTGGAGTATGAAGCTTGACCTGGCTTCGGTGGTCGCGGCCTTGGGCGGCGAATTGCTTGGTGATGCAACGCTGGTCGTGACCGGTCTGGCCTCTCTGGAGGCAGCCACACCGCGGCATCTAAGTTTTCTCAGCAACCCCCGCTACCAACAGCAGTTGCTGGCCTCCAGGGCGGCCTGCGTCATTGTGGCGCCACAGATGAAGGAGCTTGCCTTGCAGCGCGGCGCCTGCATCGTGACCGACCAGCCCTACCTGTACTTTGCCAAACTCACCCAGTTGTGGAAGCGTGGACGTGACCCACACCGGGAGGCTTCCGTTCATCCCAGCGCGGTGGTGGATGAAGCAGCCGTGGTGCATCCGTCGGCCAGCATTGGGCCACTGTGTGTGGTGGAGCGGGGTTCCCGCATCGGCGCGAACACGGTGCTCAAGTCGCGCGTGACGGTGGGCGAGGATTGTGTGGTGGGCGAACGCTGCATCCTGCACCCGGGCGTGGTCATAGGAGCCGATGGCTTTGGCTTTGCCCCCAATGGCGGGGCCTGGGAAAAGATTGAGCAGTTGGGCTCCGTGCAGATCGGCAATGACGTGGAGATTGGGGCCAACACCTGCATCGACCGCGGCGCCCTGCAGGACACGGTGATCGAGGATGGCGTCAAGCTCGACAACCTGATCCAGATCGGTCACAACGTGCGCGTGGGTCGTCACACGGCGATGGCCGGTTGCGTCGGCGTGGCGGGCAGTGCCACCATTGGTGCCCATTGCACCGTGGGCGGCGGCGCCATCATCCTCGGCCATCTGACGATTGGCGACAACGTGAACGTTTCCGCTGGCACCCTGGTCAGCAAATCGCTGCTGAAGCCCGGCCACTACACTGGAATCTTCCCCGTGGATGACAATGCCACATGGGAGCGCAACGCGGCATCGCTCAAGCAGTTACACAGCCTGCGCGACCGCATCAAGACTTTGGAAAAAGAGACAAAAAAATGATGGATATCCACGAAATTCTCAAAAAACTGCCGCACCGATACCCCTTTCTGATGGTGGACCGGGTCACGGCCATCGACAAGGGAAAATCCATCCAGGCGCTCAAGAATGTCACGATCAACGAGCCCTTCTTCACCGGCCACTTTCCGCACCGTCCGGTCATGCCGGGCGTCATGATGCTCGAAGCCATGGCCCAGGCCGCGGCCCTGCTGGTGTTCGATACGCTGGGGGTGAGTCCCGACGACAAGACGGTGTACTACTTTGCCGGCATTGATGCAGCGCGCTTCAAGCGCCCGGTGGAGCCAGGCGACCAACTGGTGATGGACGTCACCATGACCCGCGCCAAGGCTGGGATCTTCAAGTTCACCGGTGTCACGCGGGTCGATGGCAATGTGGCCTGCGAGGCCGAACTGATGTGCACCATGCGCACCATCGCCTGAATCAGCAAGGCAGCAGGCTGTGACCCATATCCACCCCAGCGCCATCGTTGACCCGGCCGCCGAGCTGGACGACTCCGTCACCGTGGGACCCTACACCGTCATAGGCCCGCATGTGCGCATTGCGGCCGGCACGACGGTTGGTCCGCATTGCGTCATCGAAGGTCATACCACCATTGGCCGCGACAACCGCATCTTCCAGTTCAACTCCCTGGGTGCGATCCCGCAGGACAAGAAATACGCAGGGGAACCCTGCGAGCTGCGTATTGGTGACCGCAACACCATCCGCGAGTTCTGCACCTTCAACATTGGCTCACCCGGCGACGCGGGCGTGACCCAGGTCGGCAACGACAATTGGATCATGGCCTATGTGCACCTGGCGCATGATTGCTGTGTTGGCAACAACACCATTTTTGCCAACAACTCCCAACTGGCCGGCCACGTGCAAGTCGATGACTGGGTGATCCTGGGCGGTTTCACCGTGGTGCACCAGTTTGTGCGGCTGGGCGCGCACAGCATGACGGCCATGTGCTCCCTGCTGTTTGCCGACCTGCCGCCATTTGTGATGTGCCAGGGTCAGCCGGCCGCGGCACGCTCGATGAACTTTGAAGGCTTGCGCCGTCGAGGCTGGACACCGGAGCGCATCAGCGGGGTCAAGGCCCTGCACAAGGCGTTGTACCGCGACGACCTGACGCTGGAACAGGCCAAGGTCCGCATTGCCGAACTGCAGACCAAGGTTCCCGAGACTGCGCCCGACGTTGCGATGATGCTCTCCTTTCTGGATCAGACCACGCCCCAGCGCGGCATCGTTCGATAGACCATGGCCGAGTCCCCCCAGATCGCCATGGTGGCCGGGGAGGCCTCGGGCGACTTGCTGGCTGGCCTGATGCTCGATGGCTTGCGCGCTCGCTGGCCTGAGCTGGCCTCCATGGGCATCGGTGGCCCGCAGATGGCACGCCACGGCTTTGACGCCTGGTGGCCGCACCATAAGCTCTCGGTGCATGGCTTTGGCTGGGAGGTGCTGCGCCGCTACCGCGAGATCGTCGGCATCCGCAAACAGCTCCAAACCCGACTGCTGGATCAACGCCCGGATGTATTCATCGGTGTTGATGCGCCGGACTTCAACCTCGACCTGGAGCGCAATCTGCGTGCGACGGGCATCAAGACCGTGCATTTCGTGTGCCCCTCGATCTGGGCCTGGCGGCCGGAGCGGGTGGAGAAGATCCGCGCCAGCGTGGACCATGTGCTGTGCATCTTCCCGTTCGAGCCCGAGCTGCTGGCCAGCCACGGCATTGCCGCAACCTATGTGGGTCATCCGTTGGCCAATGTGATTCCGCTGGAGCCAGATAAGGCGGCAGCCCGCGTCGCGCTGGGGCTGGCGCAGGACGACAGGGTGCTGGCGATCCTGCCTGGCAGCCGAGCGTCTGAAGTTCGGCACCTGGCCTTGGCGTTCTTTAAGGCTGCAGCCCTCGTCAAACGTTCTCAACCAGCTATCAAATTGATAGTGCCTGCAGTGCCCGCATTGCGCGCGGCCATCGAACACGCCGCCGTCCAGGCTGGTCTTCAAGGACAGGTGCAGATCGTCGATGGGCAGTCACACACCGTGCTGGCGGCCTGTGACGTGACGCTGATCGCCAGCGGCACCGCCACGCTGGAAGCAGCACTGTTCAAACGCCCCATGGTTATTGCCTACCGCATGGGCTGGCTGTCGTGGCAGATCATGCGGCGCAAACAATTGCAACCTTGGGTGGGCCTACCCAATATCCTGAGCCGGGACTTTATCGTGCCTGAGTTGATCCAGGACCGGGCCACGCCGCAAGCATTGTTTGACGCCGTACGCCAGTGGTTGGATGACCTGGACCACCAGCCTGCGAAAATGGCGACCCTGCAACAACAATTCACCACGCTGCACCACAGCCTGCGGCGTGACACTTCCACATTGGCCACCGATGCGATCGAAAAAATTCTTGCGCGCTGAACAGGTCGC
>JAVBYK010000303.1 GCA_030824095.1 bacterium | reverse complement strand
GTGATCAGCGCCAGATTTCCGGGGCCGGGAATCAGCAAAAAGACAATCACGGTGACAACAAACGTGCCGTAGTCGGTAACGCCAAGCATGGGATTTTCCTCCGGGGTGAGGGGCTGAGTTTACGTTACGCGGCTTCGGGGTTTTTGTTCTCTCGTTGATTGGCGATGGAGAGGCTGGCCGGCTGGAGCGGCCCTGGACGTTTTACTCCGTGTCCCCCGCCCGTTCCGGGCTCCTCCTTGACCTGCGTAAAACGCCCAGGGCCACTCCAGCCTATGTTGTTGGAAGACCCGCGCCATTCAGCAAGAAAGGCCAAAAGACCGGCGATCCGTATTGAGGGCGAGTGCAACCGACGCCCCGCAAGATGGGTTGGGGTATGCGTTTTGCGCAGGTCTAGGAGGAGCCCGCGTAGCGGGCGGGGGAAACGGAGCAAAACGCATACCCCAACCCATCCACCCTGAGGCCGCAACGACAAAGAACCTGACCCGTCTACGCCCGACGAGCCCGCATCCACACAATGCACCGCTCCGCATCCAGCCCCGGCACCTGCAGTTGTTCCACGTGAAACACTTCCACCCCAACCGGCAGCGCGGCGATCTCGTCAGCGGGGCGCTTGCCCTTCAACGCCATCCAAACGCCCTGCTCCGCCAGCGCCCCACCCGACCAGTTGGCGAAATCGACCAGCGACGCAAACGCCCGGGAACTCACCACGTCATACGGTTCGGTCAACGACTCCACCCGCGCATGCAGTCCGCGCAAATTCGGCAACTTCAGACTGACCGCCACCTGCTGGATAAAAGCTGCCTTCTTGGCAACCGTGTCCACGCAGTGCACCGTGATCTCGGGGCAGCAAATGGCAATCACAATTCCAGGCAGTCCAGCACCAGATCCCACATCCAGCAATCGAATGGGTTTTGGAGCAGCCAGTCCCTGGCTTTGCAACTGCCGCCGCAACGGCTGAATGGCCGCCAGACTGTCCAGCAAATGGTGCGTCAGCATCTCCGCCGGATCGCGTACCGCCGTCAGGTTGTAGACCTTGGTCCATTTCTGGATCAGGTCCAGATAGTCCAGAAGGCGCTGCACCTGCGCATCATCCAGCGTCAGCCCTAGCGCCACCAGACCTTGGCGCAATCCCGGTTCCAGTGCGTGCATCAGGCAGACACCTCCGCCGCAGCATTCGACGCAAAGCCGCGGAAGTTGCCCTTCTTCAAATGGATCAACAACAACGAAATTGTGGCTGGCGTGATGCCGGACATGCGCGAGGCCTGGCCCAGGGTTTCGGGGCGTTGCTTGTTCAAGCGCTGGCGGGCTTCGATGCTCAGGGCCGTGACCTGCATATAGTCCAGCTCAGGTGGCAGGCGCAGATTTTCGTAGTGCGCGGCGCGCTCGACCTCGTCCTTCTGGCGGTCGATGTAGCCGGAGTACTTGGCTGCAATCTCCACCTGCTCGATGACCGCCGCCACAAACACATCCTGCGCCAAGGCAGCTGCCGAACCTTCGGCCGCTGATGTTTCACGTGAAACACCGTCCGGCGCCACTGGCAAATCCCGGTTGGCGTAGCGCCCGTTGTCCAGGGACATCAGTGCCGCGTAGCCCACATTGGGCCGACGCAACAGGTCGGCCAGGTTGTATTCGTGGTCGATGGCCTTGCCCAGCACCCGCTCGGATTCGCTGGCCGGCAGATTCTTGGGGCTGACCCAGATGGAGCGCAGCCGTTCGGTCTCGACTGACACCGCATCCCGCTTGCGGCAGAAGGCATCCCAGCGGGCGTCGTCCACCAGACCCAGCTTGCGGCCGGTCTCAGTCAGGCGGGCGTCGGCATTGTCTTCGCGAAGCTGCAGGCGGAACTCGGCGCGGCTGGTGAACATGCGGTAGGGCTCGGTCACGCCCTTGGTGATCAGGTCATCCACCAGCACACCCAGGTAGGCCTCGTCGCGCGCCGGCACCCAGGCGGCCTGTTCACGGCACTGCAGCGCGGCGTTGACACCGGCGAACAAGCCTTGTGCCGCTGCCTCCTCGTAGCCGGTCGTGCCATTGATCTGGCCGGCGAAGAACAGACCGTTGATCTGGCGCGTCTCGAAACTGCTTTTCAGCGCACGCGGGTCAAAGTAGTCGTATTCAATCGCGTAGCCGGGGCGCAGGATGTGCACGTTCTCCAGTCCGGCCATGGAGCGCACCAGGTCATACTGGATGTCAAACGGCAGGCTGGTGCTGATGCCATTGGGGTAGTACTCGTGCGTGGTCAGGCCCTCGGGCTCCAGGAAGATCTGGTGGCTGTCCTTGTCGGCAAAGCGGTTGATCTTGTCTTCCACGCTGGGGCAATAGCGCGGCCCCACCCCTTCGATCTTGCCGGTGAACATCGGGCTGCGGTCGAAACCGGAGCGAATGATTTCGTGCGTGCGCTCGTTGGTGTGGGTGATCCAACACGGCATCTGCTGCGGGTGCATATCCAGTCGCCCCATGAAGCTGAACACTGGCATCGTCGCACTCATGCCGCCGGGCATGCCGTCGCCCGGCTGCTCCTGGCATTTGGAAAAATCGATGGTGCGGCCATCCAGGCGCGGCGGCGTGCCGGTCTTCAGGCGGCCCTGCGGCAGCTTCAGTTCCTTGAGCCGCGCGCTCAGGGACACGGCCGGCGGATCACCGGCCCGGCCTGCCGCGTAGTTGTTCAGCCCCACGTGGATCTTGCCGTCCAGGAAGGTGCCAGCGGTCAGCACCACGGTCCTGGAGCGAAAGCGGATGCCAACCTGGGTCACGGCGCCGACCACGCGGTCGCCCTCCACCATCAGGTCATCCACTGCCTGCTGGAACAGCCAGAGGTTGGGTTGGTTCTCCAGCATGCGGCGAATCGCCGCCTTGTACAGGATGCGGTCGGCCTGGGCGCGGGTCGCGCGCACGGCCGGACCCTTGCTGGAGTTCAGCGTACGAAACTGGATGCCGGCCTCGTCGGTGGCCAGCGCCATGGCGCCGCCCAGGGCGTCCACTTCCTTGACCAGATGGCCCTTGCCGATGCCGCCGATGGAGGGGTTGCAGCTCATCTGCCCCAGGGTCTCGATGCTGTGGCTGAGCAGCAGGGTCTTGCAGCCCATGCGGGCAGCCGCCAGCGCAGCCTCGGTCCCGGCATGGCCGCCGCCAACGACGATGACGTCGAAATCTTGTGGATAGAGCATGGTGATGTTCGTGCGGGCGCAAGGCAGGTTCGCGTGCGCTGAATGTGGGATAGCCAGCGATTTTACCGGCTGCCTGGTTTTTTGGCACATGGCCGGAGTCCGCTTGCGGCTTTGTTGGTCGATCAGGCGGACTGGGTACTCCGCTGCGCTCGTGTCCCCCGGCCTGCGGCCTCCTCCTTGACCTCGCTTCGCAGAGCACCCACTCCACCTAATCCCACACGGTGTTGGTTCGCCCCCCTCTGCATGAATACAGGTTCCGAGCCGCTGGGTTGGGGTATGCGTTTTGCGCAGGTCAAGGAGGAGGCCGAAGGCCGGGGGACACGGAGCAAAACGCATACCCCAACCCAACGGCGGGCGAGCGCTACAACTGTGACGTACAGGGTCTTCCCCAGACCGGCGAACAACAAACACCGAGGTTTGACGACAATACGCCCATGACTAAACTCCTCGTTTTCGCGGGCAGCACCCGCCAACACTCCTTCAACCGCCGCCTAGCCCACAACGTCGCAGAAATGGCCAGCGCCGCCGGCGCCCAAGTCACGCACCTGGAACTGTCCACGCTGGACATCCCGCTCTACAACGCCGACCTGGAAGCCCAAGGCACACCACCCGATGTGATCCGCCTGAAAGAAATCATGGACGCCCACCCGGCCTGGATCATCTGCTCGCCGGAATACAACGGCAGCTACACCGGCCTCTTGAAGAACACCATCGACTGGGCCTCCAGCCCGGTCAAGGGTCACCCGGTCTGGGCGAATGACCGCAAACCCTTCGAGGGCAAGATCGTCGGCCTGCTCAGCGCATCGAACGGTGCCCTGGGTGGCCTGCGTTCGCTGAGCCATCTCAACCCGCTGATGCAAAACGCGCAGTGCTGGGTAGCACCGAAACAGTTTGCCCTGAGCCGCGCCAGCGAGGCCTTTGACGACGCCGGCCTGTTGAAGTCCGAAGCCCATCGCCACAGCGTGCAGGCCGTCATCGACCAAGTGCTGTGGGCCGCCAAACGATTGGCATAGAAATACGGCTATAGCCCTCGTGGATATTGACTAGATAGCTATAAATTTGATAGCCATCAGGCCAAGGCGCCGCGCAGCTCCAGCTCGGCCAGCGAGACGATCTCAATGCGGCCATAACCCAGCGTCAGTACGCCGGCGCCCACCAGCACCTTCAGTTCCTTGGACAAGGTCTGGCGGGTGATGCCCAGCATCATCGCCAGGGCTTCCTGCGACACCGCCACGCTGGCGCGAGCGTCGCTGGCCATGGTCGCATCGCCCCGGGCCAGCACCAGGAGCCGGCGGGCAATGCGCGTGCGGGTGGAGCGCAGCATCGCGTCCTCCACCAAGCCGTACAGCGCCCGCACCCGGCTGCACAGCAGCACCCCCACCGCGCGGGCAAAGACGGCGCGCTGCATCAGCCGGTTGAAGGCCGGCGGGCTGATGACCAGCGCCGAGCTGGCTTGCACCGCCGTGGCGTCGTGCGGGCGGGGCAGGCCGTCAATGAGCGAGGCCTCGCCAAACCAGTTGCCGGCCTCCATCACCGACAGGATCCCCTCGCGCCCATCCTCGCCCAGCGTGGACACCTTGAACGCACCCTCCACCACACCGATGAATCCACCCACGGGGTCCCCCTTTCGGTAGAGCATCTCGCCGGCACGCAGGTGCACCAGATCAGCGGCTGCCAGCATGGCCCGGCGCTCACCCGACGGCAATCCGCCAAACCACGGGTTGCGCGACAAGGTAGCCAGCATTTCTTCTTTTGAGTAGGACATCCATTTCCACCCGGTAAATACCCTAAA
>JAVBYK010000447.1 GCA_030824095.1 bacterium | reverse complement strand
TCGGGCACACCCCAGTCCTCCAGCGCCGGCACCAGGCTCTGCAGCATGGGTGTAGGGCCGCAAAGGTAATAGTGGTAGGGCTTGAGCGGCAGCAGGGTGCGCAGCAGCGCCACATTGACGCGGCTGTGGTGGCGCTTTGCGGCCTCCAGCGCGGGGGCGTCCAGGTCCCCCGGCTTGGGATCACTGAAGCAAATGTGCATTCGAAAACTGGGCCGCGCGGACGCCAGCGCCTGCAGATGGCGCAGCATGACCAACTCCGCGCTATCGCGCACCCCGTAGAACAGCCACACCTCACGCTCTGGCTGGGCAGCGGTGCACCAGTTGAGCATGCTCATCATCGGGGTGATGCCAATGCCTCCGCCAATCAGCACAATCGGCGCATCACCTGCATCCAGATAGAAATGCCCGGCCGGCGCACGCACCTGCAGGAGGCTGCCAACCTGGACATGGTCGTGAAAATGGTTGGACGAACGCCCCGGTGCCAAGCCACTGCCGGCTGGCGCTGGTGCGCGCTTGATGGAAACGCGGTAGCTGTCGGCGCGCGGCGCATCGGACAGCGAATAGCAGCGCACCACAGACTCCGCACTGACATCTGCGGATGCCACATCCAGGCGGAAAGTCAGAAACTGGCCCGGCATGAACGGGGGCAAGGGTTGACCATCCTGCGGCGCAAGGTAGAAGGAGCAGACTTCCCCCTTGGCATCCTCTACGCCCCGGTTAACCACCTGGAAGGTCCGAAATCCCGACCACGCGGCGGGCAAGACTGCCTGAGAGTTGGCCGGCTCCACAGTGGGCAACGGCACATCGGCCTCCACAACCGCCGTTCGCAGCGCCTGGTAGCCTTGCCAGTGGCGCGCAAAGCCCAAGCCGAGGTAGATGGCGACCTGGAGCAGGATGCCACCCGCGATCCAGAGCAGCAGCTGTAATGAAGTCATAGTCGGCGCGAGCATACTCCTGCTGTCTTAAGGGAGACTTAGCTTCACCCCGCTACAGCCCCATGCCTGCAAAGCTTCACACCCGGATGCAATAATCAATCGATGTCCTTTTCCCTCACCCACCAATGACCGGCATTGATGCGCGCACCGTGTTCCTGCTGGCCGGTGTGCTGAGTGGTTTCATGGCGGTGATCCTGTATTCGCTCAAGCGCAGCTACCCGCCTGCCATCCAGGGACTGGGTGAATGGTCGGTGGCGCTGAGTCTCGTGTCAGTTGGCGGCCTGCTGGCCTTTGGCCTGGGAACCCTGCCCGACATCCTGACCATCAACCTGCCCCGCCTGCTGCTGCCCTCGGGCCTGCTGCTGGCCTACATCGGGGCGCAACGCTTCTTTGGCATCACGCCACGCTATGGCTGGTGGATCGTCGCCATTGCGGTGGTGGTGCTGTTGCAGCTGTGGTTTACCTTCGTGCAGCCCAGCTTCAATGCGCGCCTGCTCCTGGCCACATCCCTGGGCACCTGCATGTTCGCGGCATTTGCTAATCTGATGCGCAAACAGGGCCTGCATTCCTTTGGCAGGGCACTGACCATGCTGGTGCTCACGGCCACCGGCGCCATCACACTGATGCGCCTGGTCACCATGCTGATATGGCCGAGCGGCAACAACATTCTGGAAACCTCTCCCCAGCACACGCTCTACGTCATCGCCTTTTCGTTTTGTATCTTTCCGCTTGCGGTGGGCCTGATCCTGATGGCCACCGAGCGGCTGCACGGCGAGCTGAGCTATCTGGCCGCGCACGACTCGCTGACCGGCGCTCTGACGCGCCGGCATCTCAACGCCACCTGCACGATGGAGCTGGAGCGCAGCGCACGCCAGGGCCATAGCCTGGCGCTGCTGGTCATGGACCTGGACCACTTCAAGGCCATCAATGACCGCCACGGCCACCAGCTGGGTGACCGCGTGCTGGTGGGCTTTGTGAAGAAGGTCTCCACACTGCTGCGCAAGCCCGACCAGTTGGGCCGCTTTGGCGGCGAGGAGTTTGTGGCGCTGCTGCCGGAAACCAACCTGGAAGAGGCCCTGGTGGTGGCCGAGCGCATCCGCCAGGCCTGCGCCGCGCCCGGCCCCGAGGTGGGCTGCACCGTCAGCATTGGCGTGACCACCAACAGCGTAGCGGGCGACACCGTGGACACACTGTTTGCGCGGGCCGATGCGGCCATGTACCGCGCGAAATCGCTGGGGCGCAACCGGGTGGAAACGGCCTGAGTCAGGTTTCGGGGCAATGACAGAGGCGCAAGATTCCCTGCCGCAACCCCACTCCCGCCAGCCGCCCTGGCGGCGCGGGGCACGATGGCTGCTGCCGCTGGCGGTCTGGATGGCGTTGATGGCCGCCTATGGCGAGTGGGTCTATCGGCGTGCTGTGACGAACCAGGTTGCAGACATGCACCGCAACCTGGAGGTGCTGCTGCCCGCGCTGGAAAGCGCTATCACCCGTTACCAGGACTTTCCGTATGCTGTGGCGCGGGACCGCTTGGCGTGGGACTTTCTGGCCGACCCCCACAACCTGCACATGCAGGACAAGTTCGACCCCTATCTGCAGGACGTCAACCGCCGACTGGCTACCGAGCTGCTGATGCTGCTGGACGTCAGGGGCCAGGTTGTCTCGTCCAGCGACTGGCAAACCCGCAAGGCCGATGCGCCCGAGAACTATGCCGACCGCCCGGAGTTCAAGCAAGCCCGCGCCGGCAGACTGGGCTTGGACTATGCCGTGGACGAATCCACCGGCTTGGCGGGACTGCGCATCGCCCACCCCGTGCAGAATGGCGACACCGTCATTGGTGTCATGGTGCTGACCGTGCGCCTGGACGCCGTTCAAGACGCCTGGCGCCTGCGCGGAGCACCGGTGGTTCTGACAGACAACCGGGGCATCGTTTTCCTGAGTTCGCAGCCGGACTGGCTGTACACCGCCACCCGCCCCTTGAACCCGGATGCGATCCAGCAGCTTGCCGCATCCCGGAAATACGGCAGGGACCGCGCGTTTGCGCCCATACCGTGGAAGCTGTCGCGCCAGAACGGTGACGAGCACTACCAGTTGTCGGCCCGAATCGAAGGCGCACAGCGGGATTTTCTGGCACTGGACAGCCGCCTGGACGCATGGGACTGGACGCTGACACAGACCTCGGATCTCGCCTTCGCCCGACGCACCCGCTGGAGTGCCATCGCATTTGCCACGCTGGCCTGCGGCTTTGTGCTGTTTGGCGCGCTGTACCTGCGCCAGAGGGAAAAGCGCTTTAGCGAGTTGCGCGCAGCGCGCCAACAGTTGGAGCAGCGGGTCCGCGAGCGCACCAAAGACCTGGAGGACGAGGTCAGTTTTCGCAAGGCCATGGAAGACTCGTTGCTGGTGGGCGTGCGCGCCCGTGACCTGGAGGGACACATCATTTACGTCAACCCCGCCATGTGCGAAATCACCGGCTACCGGGCTGACGAACTGTTGGGACGCCTGCCACCCTACCCCTACTGGCACCCCGATGAAACCGAAAAAAGCTGGGCCGACAACAACGCCGCGTTGAGCGGGCGCGCCATGCTGACAGGAACGGAATCCCGCTTTCGCCACCGCGATGGCCACGACGTGTTCTGCATGATCTACACCGCCCCGCTGGTGGACGCGGCCGGCACCCACAAGGGCTGGCTGAACTCCGTGGTCGACATCACCGCGCAAAAGCGCGCCGAAGAGCAGCAGCGCCTGCATGTCGAGCAAATGCAGCGCACCGGACGCCTGGCCAGCCTGGGGGAAATGGCCTCGACACTGGCTCACGAGATCAACCAGCCGCTGATGGCCATGGCCAGTTTTGCCAGCGCGGCCCGCATCTATTGCGAACAGAACAAACCCACCCTGTTGATTGAAAACCTGGACGCCATCAAGGACCAGGCACTACGGGCGCGCGGCATCATCGACCGTATCCGCATGACCGCCAGACAACAGACACCGGGCCTGCAACCCTGCAACCTGCAGGAGGTGGTGGTCAATGTGCTGGCGCTGTTGCGTTTTGACCTGCGCCAGCGCAAGGCCCGTGTGGTGACCCACTATGCCAACCACCTGCCCAGCGTGAACGCCGACCGCGTGCTGCTGGAACAGGTGGTCATGAACCTGGTGGTCAACGGCCTGCAGGCCATGCAGGCGACCCCGGCGCAAAGGCGCGTGGTGGACATCCGGGTGGGATTTGACGCCACGCAGGCTTTCATCCGCGTGGCGGACAACGGCACCGGCATTGCCCCCGAGATTGCCGGCCAACTGTTTCAGGCGTTTTTCACCACCAAGCTCGATGGCCTGGGCCTGGGTCTGAAAATCTGCCGCACCATACTGGAAGGGCACGGCGGCCGCCTGGAGTTTGAGAACAGCCCCCAGGGCGGCGCCGTCTTCACCATCTTCCTACCCATCGCCATATGAACCCAGCCCACCTGAACCTGTACATCGTTGACGACGACGAAGCCGTCCGCACTGGGCTGGGCAGCCAGTTCATAGCCCGGGGCTATTCAGTGCGCGCCTTCAAGTCGGGTGAGCTGTTTCTGACGGCGGTGTCGGCCGCCTCCGAAGGGGTTGTGATTCTGGACCTGCGCATGGACCCCGGCATGGGCGGCATTGCTGTGTTCAACCTGCTGCGCTCCATGTCCTGCCCGCTGCAGGTGCTGTTTCTGTCGGGCCACGGCACCATTCCGCAGGCCGTGCAGGCCGTCAAGGACGGCGCCTTTGGCTGGCTGCCCAAACCCTGCGAGGAGAGCGAGCTGCTGGAACAAGTCCAACGCGCCATGCAGGCGGCCACGGCTGGCAGTCTGCAGCGCAGAAACCAGCGCGCCGCGTGGCGCTTGTGGAACACCCTGACACCCCGCGAGATCGACACCGCCTTGCTGGACGCCCTGGGCAAGTCCGCCAAGGAGATTGCGAAACTGCTGACCGAGCGCGACCCCAACCGCCCCATCAACTACCGCACCATTGAAAACCACCGCTCCAGCGTGTACAGCAAACTCGGTGTGGAAAACAGCAACGC
>JAVBYK010000088.1 GCA_030824095.1 bacterium | reverse complement strand
GAAGTGGTGTCGGTGGACAAGGAATTCGGCGCCGGCAAGGTGGACGCCATCCACCCCAGCACTTCCATCGTGGCCGAGAACCCGGTCGCCGTGGTGGAACGCACCGTGGCCAAGAAGGGTACGGCCGAACAGGCCCGGGCCTACCTGAACTTCCTCTACTCCGATGCCGGGCAGGAGATTGCCGCCCAGCACGCCATCCGTCCCAGCAACCCAGCCATCCTGAAGAAATACGCCAGCACCTTCAAGCCCATCCAGCTGTTCACCGTGGATGAGTTCTTCGGCTCGTTTGCCGAAGCCCAGAAGGTGCACTTCAATGACGGCGGCCAGTTCGACAAGCTGTACACGGTCAAGTAAATGGACGAGAAGCTGCCAATGGACTGGCTGTCCAATCAACAGCCAGCGCGAAGGCCCGCGCGCCGCGTGCTGCCCGGTTTCAAGCTGACGCTGGGCTTCACGCTGTTTTATCTGAGCGTGATCGTGCTGATTCCGCTCTCCGCTCTGGTGTTCAAGACCTTCACGCTGACCTGGGAGCAGTTTGTGTTTGCCGTCAGCAGCCCGCGTGTGATGGCGTCCTACCGGCTGACCTTTGGCGCCTCGCTGATTGCTGCGCTGGTCAACGCCGTGTTTGGCCTGCTGGTGGCCTGGGTGCTGGTGCGCTACACCTTTCCCGGCAAGAAGATCATTGATGCCCTGGTGGATCTGCCGTTTGCACTGCCCACCGCCGTGGCCGGCATCTCGTTGACCGCGCTCTTGGCCAGCAATGGCTGGATCGGCAGCATCCTGGAGCCGCGCGGCATCCAGCTGGCCTTCAATCCCAACGGCGTCGTCATTGCGCTGATCTTCATCGGTCTGCCGTTTGTGGTGCGCACCGTGCAGCCGGTGCTGGAAGACGCCGAGAAGGAGCTGGAAGAGGCCGCCACCTGCCTGGGCGCCACACGCTGGCAGACCTTTCGCTACGTCATCTTCCCCACCATAGGCCCTGCCTTGCTCACCGGCTTCGCGATGGCATTTGCCCGCGCCATTGGGGAATACGGCTCCGTCATTTTCATTGCGGGCAACATGCCCATGGTGTCCGAGATCACGCCGCTGATCATCATCGGCAAGCTGGAGCAATATGACTATGCCGGCGCCACCGCCGTGGCTGTCGTGCTGCTGGTGATTTCGTTTGCGCTGCTGCTGCTGATCAACGCGCTGCAAGCCTGGCAGCGCAAGCGCGGAGGAGCCCAGTCATGAGCGGCACGCATAGCATTCGCACCGCACGTGCCGGCACCACCGAGCCAGCATGGGTGCGCTACACCCTCATCGGACTGGCGCTGGCTTTCATCTTCCTGTTCCTGATCCTGCCACTGGCCGCCGTCTTCACCGAGGCCCTGCGCAAGGGCTCCGAGGCCTTCTTCGAAGCTTTCAAGGAACCCGACGCCTGGAGCGCCATCCGCCTGACCTTGATCACGGCCGCCATTGCCGTGCCGCTGAACCTGGTGTTTGGTGTGGCCGCAGCCTGGGCCATTGCGAAGTACGAGTTCCGCGGCAAGGCCTTTCTGACGACTCTGGTGGACCTGCCGTTCTCGGTGTCGCCCGTCGTGGCTGGTCTGATCTATGTGCTGATGTTTGGTGCCCAGGGCTGGTTTGGCCCGTGGCTGCAGGCGCACGACATCAAGATCGTATTCGCCGTGCCCGGCATTGTGCTGGCCACGATCTTCGTGACCTTCCCCTTCATCGCGCGCGAACTCATTCCGCTGATGCAGGCCCAGGGCACTGACGAGGAGCAGGCCGCCCAGGTGTTGGGTGCCACCGGCTGGCAGACCTTCTGGCATGTGACGCTGCCCAATATCAAGTGGGGCCTGATCTACGGCGTGATTTTGTGCAACGCGCGGGCCATGGGCGAGTTTGGCGCGGTGTCGGTGGTGTCCGGCCACATCCGCGGCCAGACCAACACCATGCCGCTGCACGTGGAAATTTTGTACAACGAATACCAGTCGGTGGCGGCCTTTGCCGTGGCCTCGCTGCTGGCGCTGCTGGCCCTGGTCACGCTGGTGATCAAGTCCTTTGTCGAATGGCAATTTGAGCGCGACCAGAAGGCCGCCGCTGCATTGCCACCCGAACGCCCTACCGTCTGAAACCGAGAAGAACCATGAGCATCGCCATTCGCAACGTCAATAAAGCCTTCGGCACCTTCCAGGCGCTGAACGATGTCAGCCTGGACATCGAGTCCGGCGAACTGGTCGCCCTTCTGGGTCCATCGGGCTGCGGCAAGACAACACTGCTGCGCATCATCGCCGGGCTGGAGACAGCCGACCAGGGCAATATCCTGTTCAGCGGCGAAGACACCACCGACGTCCATGTGCGCGAGCGCAACGTGGGCTTTGTGTTCCAGCACTACGCACTGTTTCGCCACATGACGGTGTTCGACAACGTGGCCTTCGGTCTGCGCATGAAGCCGCGTGCCGTGCGCCCCAGCGAGGCCGTCATCAAGCAGAAGGTGCATGAGCTGCTGGGCCTGGTGAAGCGCGCCGCGATATTTGAGCGCGATTCGCTGCGATAAATGGGGTCGGTTAGCGCTTTCATGTGACTAAAGGAAATTATCCGTCACGAAAGTAGGCAGCGCCCAGTTACCGACCAGGCAAAAAAATCCACCTGGCTGATGGGCCGGTGAACTTTGCCAGGCAGTACCAGGTCAGGGCGTTACAGATACCAGGGAGCTGCCCCAGTTCAAGAGCCCACCGTCTGCGCAGGCACCAGGAGTGGCCGTGTCTGTGGGGGCAATGCGGTCGAGGCGCCAGATCGACAAGGCGTATTCAGCACACTGCCCCAACGTGTCAGCCCCAATCACCAGGCATTTCAGGGCACCCAGCACGGCCTGCCAGCGGCTGTAGGTCCACTGCCCAAAGCAGCTATGGGCATACGTCAGGGCGCGTTCTGACAGCTCCACTGGTGCTGCCACCCAGTCAAAAGGAACCTGGCCGGACAGTAGCCTAGGGGCGCAGCCCTTGGTCGTGATTTCCATGACCCAAACGCGACCGTGATCCGACCAGGCCACGCCCACGTGCGTCCAGGGCGATGCGGTTCCGTGCCGCACGATCCAGCGCTCCACCATACCCCGCAGTGGCCCACCGACATGGTCGCGCCACAGCAGCATGTCCCCGGTCTTGATCTTGTCTCTGGCGTCTTCGTAGCGCATGGCTCACCCCTTGTAGCGTTCGGACTCAGTCAGCGGGGTCTCCAGCATGGCGGCGCGTTCGCCAGCGGTCAGACGGAAGTCCACCGGAATGGCGGGTTGGGTCAGGAGCTGGGTCAGCGCTGCCGCCTCTCCGGTGGGGGCCATGTCCACGAAAGGGCTGGCATGGAGCCGTTGCTGGCCGGTGGTGATCAGCATGCGCAGTTCGTACAGAGTCGCGCCGGTCACACCCAGAGATGCCGCGTAGCCGTCGTCTTGCAGGAACAGACACATGGCATCCCACTTCGTGCTGATGCCGTTCGCCAGCTTTGGGAATCGGTTCTGGAAGGCGCGCTTGGTGGCGTGCATTGGCACAGCGGCATCCACGACGGCCGGCGCCTCAAATGTCGCCCCGTTGTCCGTGGTTGTGCTCCCAGGCCCATGGTCGCCGCACACAACCCAGTTGCCATTGATGCCATCCGGATCGGTCTCAGACTCGATAACCAGCATCACGGTGCGAACCGGATCGCCAACCTCGCCAGACAACTGCGCATAGCGCTCCAGGGTGATGATGGTGGTGCCGTCCGGTAGTACTTCTTGTCGTGCCATGGTTACGCTCCAAAGTCTTCAATGTCGATACAGCCACCCCGGCCAGCGGCGTTTGCGCCACCTCCGGCACCGTAGGCATCCGAAGCTGGGGCGCTTCCGTTGACACCGCCTTTCCCGTAAAAGGAATTGCCACCGCTGGCTGCGCCCTGACCGTTGTCGAACCGCAGATTTGCGTCGTTGAATGCTCCGCCGCTGTTGTTTGTTGCGTAAGGCGAATTTCTCGGAATCGGGTGTCCGACCATCCCACCGCCAGAGTCATAGCCACCGCAACCGCCCGACACGCCATCGAGTGCACCGCTGAACAGTATGGATACGCTGTCCGTATCTACTGACCCGGAAAATGACGAAAGAATCCCTCCGTAGCCACCTTGCCCTCCGCCGCCTGTGGCGGTCTTTCCCGGCAGCGCCGCCAATGAACCGAACGTTGTCTTGCTCCCGTCCGCACCGATGCCACCAGGCGCTCCGACAACATACGCCACGCCGGTGATGGAGACGCGTATCCAGAACTCCACCATCGCCCCGGCACCGCCACCAGAGGTTCCAGCCGCAGGAAATCCGCCTGCCCCTCCCGCTTGGAGCCGCACCCGGCATAGCGCGTTGTCAACGCTCGGGATGAACAACCCGGTGCCTATGAGTAGACGCGTCCACTTTGGCTTTGCTCCCGCCGCAAATAGTTCATTCATGTTCATGGTTCAAATCCACCCGTAGGTGGCCCCGCTGTCTCGAAGGATTACTTTGAAAGGCGCATCAATTGGCTGTGCGCCACTGGCCCCGCGTGTCTTGTCCGCGCCTGCTGGAGCGAAGATCGCCCCAGTCACACCCGGCAGGACATCAATGCCAATTTGCTTGCCGTTGCCAGTGATGGCAGGCGCTGTCAGAGTGCAGGCCCCGGTGAACACATAGGTGGTCCACGGCACTGCCGCGGTGTCGGTGTTGATGTAGACGATGGGCCACGCCCCACCCACAACCTGCCAGTCAGCAGAAACACCAGGCTGGCTGGTTGTCACGTCCGCCAGGTTGTTCAGCAGCATCCAGAACGCGCCGGCGTGGAACACGCTGGCAGGCTTGGCCAGCGCACCGGCCAAGCCTGCCCAAGTGCCTTTGAAGTTGGACAGCGCGGCAATGTTGGCCTCGGATGCCGCTGCGGCTGTTTTGCTGGCCTGGGATTCCAAAGCGTTGTCGTAGGCACTCTGGGCGTTCACGTGGACATTGGCCTTTGCCGCCTGAAACTCTGTCTGCAAAGGCCCCATCGCTGCAAAGGCGGCGTCGGCGCGCGGGTCGAAGTTGTCCGGGTCATTCGTGTTCGGTGGTGTCGGAAACGCCGTTCCGTCTGCGGGTGGTAGTGTGGGTGGGGTAATCATGTTTAAACCTCCTCAATTTCAAGATTGATCCGTGCTGACTTGACAGCCGGGTGCGGGCCGATGACGAACCGGTTCCATTTCCCGGCGATCAAGAACAGGTCGAACCAGTCACTGAGGATGTCGTCGTCCATTCCGCACCACAAAGTGACCTTGCCGGCAGAGTCCTCGCGCAGCTCACGCAGTTTGTTGACCTGGCTGGATTTCGCTTTGAGTACCAAAGTCGCCTTGGGAACAATGGGCCGCTTCACCAGCTTGGCGGTTCCGAAGTCGCTGCGCTTTGCCAGGGAGTAGTCCGTCACATCCCCCGAAGCATCCCTTTCGACCTTGCCAATGTCCACGGACGTGCCGATGAATATTCGGCCAACCTTGATGGTGGAACCTGTAAAGGTAATGGTCAGCTTCGCGCCTGTGACGGGTGGGAGATTGAAGCGCGCCATACCCTTGACATAGCGAAAGCCCCCCAGCAAATAGTCCAGCCATCCGGTTGTGTGGCGCAGCGAGGTCTTTATCTCCTGGTCGTAATAGTTTGTGGCGCCGACGTCGACCTTGATACGAACTTTGGCGGCCTGCAGGCCAGTGATGCCAATGGAAGTGATGCGCTTCCCCGGAGTAATAACCACGGTTTGTGCGCCAGTTGCAACTGATTGTTGGCTGTCCGACAAGTCGAACATGGCCCACTTCATCGTGGCGCCGGTGTCTTCCCAATTGTTAGGGTCCGACTCGGGAGCCGTAGCTGTAGTGCCTGCAACCTTGCGGGTGAACTTGCGGTGCAGCGCTGCGCGGATGCACTCCTGCCCAATGGCGTAGTCCGTTGCCCCATTCCACTCGGTCTCAACGCCCACCAGTGGCTCGGCAATGGTCGAGCTGGTCAACATCGCCTCGGTGATGACAATGGAGGTAATGTTCTTCATCAGGCAGCCTTCGTGGGCACAGCGTCCCGATAGGGAATCAGACGGTCAAACAGATCGTAGAGCCGGTAGCTGTAGTCGCTACCTTCCGTCGCAGCGGTCTTGATTTCTGTGAGCAAGGCGCGCACGTCCCTCATCGTGTTCAGCAACTCTCCGTCCGGCACGGCGTTGCGACCACTGCCAGCAATGATGGCGCTGGTATCAGGCGCTGTGTAAATGCGGGCTGGCGGCATGTAGGCCAACTCCGGCCCGTTCTCGCCGACCATGGCCCAACCGCCGCTGTGACTGCCGCCACCAGCGAACGCCGGCACCGAGAACCCATACTTCTGGGCCACTGTCGTTCCGGTCTTCTCCAGGGTTGCGGCGGTCTGGGCCTGAATCATGCGCAGCTCCAGCGCAGTGCTGGTATTGACCTTTGCCAGTGTGAGCATGCTCTGACTCAGAGCAGGCAGCGCCTTAAGAGCATCCTCCGATCCAGCATTGGCTTGGATGTTGGCCAACTCGAACTTCGCTCGGACAGCCGCTAAGGCCTGCTCATCTGTGCCGAGCATGTCTTCACGGATGCGCTTGACCTCTCCAAAGATAGCATCGGTATATTGCTTGAGCGCGCTTTGAACCTGGCTGGCGGCGGACGAACCGCCACCACCACCGCCACCGCCCGAACTGCCAACTTGCTCCACCTTCTGCTGGGTAGCGGTGGTTGCTGGCGTGACCGATGTGACCGATGTCAACAGGTTGGCGGCCTTGACCACCTCGGCGTATTGCTTTTGACCAGCGTCGGTGTCCACACGCGCAGCGTATTGCTCAACCACGGCGCGAATGTCGGCCCGGCTGGCGCCGCTGATCTGGTCGGCCGTGAAGTGAATGCCGGCCTTGTCCAGGTTGCCCACTACGGAATTGATCGTATTGGTCCGCTGCTCCTCGGGAGAGTAGTAGTTCTGGTAGTAGGACATCATCTGGCTCTGGAAGGCTTGCAGGCCGCCCATCGCAGACACCAACCCGCTGGCCGCTGCGCCACCGGCTGCCGACACATCTAGCAACGTGTAGCCCAGTACCGAAAACACCCCGTTGACGGCCATCAGGCTATCGCCCATGCGTTTGAGCGCTACCGATGCTGTCTCGCCCTCCTGGACATACTTCGGGTCCAGCACCTGGCCGGCCATGCTGTTGGCGATGTCCGTGAACATCTTGGCCACCGCCGCCTGAATCTCCTGGGGATTCATGTTGGTGAGGTTCAACTGCATGTCTGCGGTGTACCCCTTGATCGCATCGGTGTTAAGACCCAGCACTGCCGTGTAGGCCATGGTCTGGGCCTTGAGCACCGTGTAGTTGTCGTTCAGTTGCTTGGAAACCTTGTCATCAGTTGGAGCGAAATTGGCGCCCGAACTGGCCGCCGCACCGCCAATGCCAAAGATCCCACTGGAGCCGTCATTGCGCCACTGGTCAAAGGTCTGCGACGACATTCCGTCGGCACCGGCATGCACGCGGATTCCGTTGGCCACGGAGTACTCATGTCCACCGCCGAATGCGTTGTCGATCCAGGAACCGATGGTGTTGCCAATGAACGAGCCAATCGGCCCGCCGAAGTAGGTGCCCAGTGCGCTGCCAATGGCTGCACCCCATTTGCCCTCGCTGGCCTTCACCAGCGCGTTGACGTACCCGACGGCGTCGCCGGCATATTGGGCGTATTGACCTATCACGGTCGAGTTGGAGACCATGCTGGCGCCGATGTCTCCCAGCACACTGCTGCCGCTGTTCATCAACCATGCACCGGCCTTGTCCACCAGGCCGGTAACGGACCCGCCAAAGTCATTGAGCCAGTTCATTGCGGAGGCAGCTGTAGATGCCTGGCCAACCGTATTGGCGGCGCCAGATCCAGCGCCACTTCCCAGCACGGTCGACGCCACGCTGCCAGCGCTGGTACCCGTCACGACGGCCAGGATGTTGAAGATCCACTTGCGCACCGTCATCTGGTACAGCCAGTCCAGGAAGGTCGCCTTGGCCACATCGCGCAGCTTTGTGAAGACGTCCTGGCCGCCTTGGAAGATATTGGTCCAGACGCTGCGTGCCGTCTGATCCACTGATTCCCACAAGGACTTGAAGCTATCGACGGCGGCTGTCTTTTCCACCCCCCGGGCGTTCTCAGTGATCAACTGGCGCATGGCCGTAGCCTGGTCACGCAGGGCCTGGATGTCCGCAGCGTTCTGAAGAGTTTCTTCTTTCTTGTCGGCCTGGCGGTCAAGTTCGGCCGCATTGAGTTGCATGGTCGCCGAACGAAGGTTATTGATCTCGCGCGCAGACAGGCCAATCTCCGCATTCGCCTGGCGCTGGGCCTTGACTTGCTGCTCCAGGCTGGTGGCTTTGGCCTGTTGCGATTCGATGTAGGAAGCGTTCTCGTCATTGGCCGCGCGGAACAGCTTCATGTCCAGCACGGTCATTTCGTTGACGAAATTTGCCTCAATGTCTTTGGCCGCCTCGCGCAAACGCTTCAAGTCCTGGTTGAACCTGTCCAGCTGCGCGGCCTGGTCTTGCTTGGATAGGCCGGACTGCTTGACGGCTTCAATCTCGCGTTGAATCAGGGTCTGCTGTGCCGCGTTGTCGGCCTCGGCCATGGTCCGCTTGGCCAGGTAGTACGCCTGGTCGGTCACCAGGCCAGCAGAGTGCTGAGCGGCGAGTGTTTGGCTGGCGCGTTGCTCGCCGGCCGTTATGGCGATCTGCTCGGCCTCGTAGTACTGGATGACAGCGTCCAGGCGCTGTTTCGCGGCCGTCTTGGCAGGTGCAGCCCGCTGATCGTCAAAGCTCTTGAGCGCGGCTGTCGTGCCCCGGGCGTGCTCAATCAGGAGCTGGTCACGCTCTTGTGACAGCTCGATCACTTTCTCAGGCGAAGCTGCATTCGCAATGGACTTGTTGAAACCCATGGCGATGTTGACGGCCTGGTCATTGGCTTCAATCAGTATGCTGTTGCGCGTCTTGACCATCTTGCGCACTTCGTCCAACGGCTTGGCGCCTGCATACGCGGATTGCTCGGCGGCAACGCGCTCCTGCAGGTTCTTCATTTCCTTGGCGTTGTAGCTGGCGTTCTCGGCGCTGCTTTGCTCCTGGACAACCATGGTCTGGCGCAACGCATCACGTTTGTCTTTCAACGTCTGCAGCTCAAGTGCGGCGCGGGCCTTGACCGGCTCCGACCCGGTAGCTGCACGCTCTTCTGCCAGGCGGATGTCGGCATTGATACCGTCCATCTGGGCGCGCATGCCCTCGGCACTCTTCTTCCAGTCGCTGGCCAGTGAAGCGATGCCGGCGCCGGCTGCAGCGATCAGCGTCAAGGCCAGAATGGCCGGGTTGGCGGCCATGGCAACGCCCAAGGCGATCACTGCTGTTGTAACGGTCCTGATGCCACTGGCCAGGGCTACAACCCCCGCGAACGCGGCAGCGCCTGCCAGGCCATTGACGATTGCGCTGAATGCGTCTTTGTGGTTGTTGATGGCGGCGCCGACCGAATCAACCGCAGTAGATAGGCCCTGAAGGACACTGGCCAGGTTGCCGCTGGCGCCACTGGCTGTGTCGGCATCGCCCACGAACTTGGTGACCGAGTTGGTCAGCATGGTGTAGGCCTGGCCCACGGTCATCGCAGCGCCGCTCATTTCCTTGGCGAGCTGAGGAGCTGACTTTTCCAAGGCAGAAATGACGGCATCCGCCGTGATCTTGCCCTGCTCGCCCAGCGCCCGCAGTTGCCCGACCGACACGCCCATGCCATCGGCCAGCGCCCTGGCCAGGCGTGGTGTTTGTTCCAGGATGGAATTGAGTTCCTCCCCGCGCAACGTGCCACTGGATAGGCCTTGGCCCAGTTGCACCAGGGCAGCCTGCATGGACTGTGCGCTACCGCCCCCAATCGTCATGGCCATGCCAATGGCCTGGGTTACGGTCAGCAGCCGGTCCTGCGACACGCCCAATTCCCTGCCGGCTCGGGCGATGGTCGCATACGTGTCGCCCAGGGCAGTGAAGCCGACGCGGCTCTGCTGCGCAATCTCGTACAGGCGCTGGTAGGCCACTCGCGCCTCGGACGCGCCGTTGCTCGACAGCAGGAGATTGGTGCGCAGTGACGTGCAGGCATCAGCCATGCGCAGGATTTCCAGCGCCGCGCCCACCGTGACAATGCCAGCCATCACCGACTTGAGCTGACCAACTCCACCCGACGCACCACGCGCGGATCTGTCAACGCCGTCCAGCTTGGTCGAGACTCCGTCCAGCGTAGCGCTGACGACTTGCCCGCCCTCAATAGCCAACTTCAGTTTGACTTCATTGGCCATTGGTTCTATCGAGATTGATCTCGACTTTGCTGTTCTTGCCGCTGCTCATCCCAGGCTTCAAGGGCAGCGCGCTCCATGGCGCGAATGCACTCCATGACTTCCGGCAAACGCCTGGGCCGGATGTGCGCGACCTCACGCAGGTAGCGGATGACAGAGTCGTAATTGAGGCCTTCACGGCCGCGCATGCTGCATTGCCACTGTGTTTGCAGCTCACACCACAGGTCGTACATCCGCACGTTGCAGGGCCACAGATAGCACTTGTCCTGGGGTGGCTCCGGGGCGTCATCGTCTTCGTCTGGGTCCAGTACCTGGATTCCCAGAGCTGTTGCGGCTTCGTCGGTAGTGTCATCAGTGGCTTCCCGGTTCTGCCGTGGGTCATATAGTCGGCCGAGCGCCATCTGGCGCACGACCTGACTTAGTTTTTTGGCTTGGCCCCGGTCTCAGTCAGATAGGCGTTGAACAGGACAGTGCCCACACCAGCTGCTTTGAGCATCATGTCGCGCGCCGCTTCACTGAATTCCACTGGGTTGCCCGCAGCATCCAGAACCAGGCGCTGGCCAGACCAGCCGCGCATGACTCCGCGCATGAAGTCGGTCACCTTTTGCTTACCGTCTTCCATGCACTCATTGATCTGTTCCTGGTCCATGCGGTCGCAGGTCACAGTGAACGAAAACAGCTTGTTCACGGACTTCACCTTCATGGTGAACTTGACGGGCACGTCTACGGTGTCTTCAACGGCGAGGGTGAGTTGATCGGTCATAGGAGGCTTTCAAAAATTGAGGAAGGATGCGTAGTTCCCCGCAGTGCGCGGGGCATTGAACTGGGTCAGTTACAAGCTGACGATGCGCAACTCGTCATTGCCATTGACAGGATTCAACTTGAACCCCATACCGGCCAGACGCTTGCCGCTCTTTTCGTCCTTCTTGTGGCTCTTGAACCGCATCGCAGGTGCAAACAGCATGATTCGGTTGCCAGTGACCTTGCCAATCTCAAAGCCCATGGTCTGAACCGTTCCGGCCTCGACCGTGCCCAGAAGGGCCACCTCTTCGGCGGCCGACACCTTGATGCTGGTGGAACCGGTGATCTCGCGGTCGCTGATGCCAACTTCGTCGCCCGACAAAAACTCGTCCGCGTCGACCTTGTTGCCGGTGCTCAATGTCAGGCCCGTGGTGTTGTATGGCGTTCCACCAGTCAAAACGCCAGCGGCGTATGCCACGCCCAGCTTGACGTCCACCACGTTCAGTTTGCGAATCGGTACTGGTGGCTTCCATGCGGTCAACACACCGGTTGCATTCGGTGTGGCAGTGGCGGGTACGGGGATACCGGTGAAGTCAAACTTCAGCTTGGGCGCTTCCCCAACCATGGCAGTCAGTTCAACGGTGCCAAATGAGCCCAGCATCTTGTGCAAGACGCCGTCGTCATACCAGTAGATAGAGAGTGACTTCAGTGCGTCAGTCGCCGGCAAGTACTCAATACGCGCCGGGGAGGTCAGTCCTGTCAACTCCGAAAAGCCACAGGCCAGCAACAGCGGCGCCCAGGCCGGCGCAACGGCTGCATCGCCCGAACCCGAGAGCGACACGGAGAAACTGCACTTGGAGAACACTGCGCCAACCAGGGTCTCACTGGAGCCCAGCCATGCCGTGACATAGTCGATCTTGATTTCCTTGGCGTCCACCGGAGTGATGGACATGTCAAACACCTTCAAGGCGTTGAGGGCTCCGGTGGGGACGGCATCGACACCGACCGTGGCCTCCAGTGCGGCAAGAATGACGGTCTTTTTGATGAAGCGAGTGGACATGGTGAATGGCTCCGTACTGGTCTTGTGAAAATTCTTTTGCTACGGCGCTTAGGCCGTCTGCGCCTGGGCTGCAGGTGGCTCGGCCGGCTTGGCGGGCTTGGGGCTGCGGTCAACCCAGTCCAGCTTCTCGTCGCTCCAGGCCCACTGGCCGCCGCCAGGCACGGGGACGGTTTCAGGGGTGCGTGCGGGCGCCTGCACACCGATCTGCGGTGCCGGATCACCCGCTGTTATCACGAGTGTTTCCGCCTGGTCGGTTGTGGCCGTGGCGGCGGGTTGGGTGTTGGGTTTGGTTGCCATTTCAGTTCCAATAGTTATCGTGTTGAAATTCATCGCTCCACCACAGGAAGCCGTCGCCCTCAAACTGGACAAGCTCGCCGCCCAGGAAGACCACCGGCTCGCCGGATTCCTCGACTGGCACAAACCCGACCAGAGCGGTCTTGACCTGCTTGCGTGCGGTGGCCAGCTCCACAATGGCGTCCTCGCCGGTGGGGTCTGAGCAGCTCACGACAATCACGACACCAAAGTGCCGATGCTCCAGGTGCTCCACCGATCCGGTGAATTCAAGCTGCTCGGCCGGCTCGCTCAAGGGGATCACGTAGGCGGCTGGCGCTACGCGATTGGCCCGCATGGCGACCTCAAGGCCGGCAGCGGCCCCAATCTCCCGAAAGACGGTCTCAGCGGCCTTGAGCTGGGTGACGATGGGCAATAAGTCCATGATGGGTATGCCCTAGCGAAATCGGCTCAGTTGGTCGCGGCCGAACACGGTGGGCGCACCGGCAAAACGCACGTCGGTGTTGCTTCCCACGGTCTCATCGCGTGCCGGATCGTTCGCGCCCAGGCTGTATTTACCTTGCGCCAGCAGGCCCAGCATCTTGAGTGCGTCGCGGTAATCACGCGCAACCGGGTCTTTAGTCTCATCCGTGATGCGGTTCTTGTTCAACAGGTAGCGGGTGATGGCCCGCGCCCAGGATGCCAGCACACTCTTGCCAGTGCTGGTCGGTGACAAAGTTAGCGGCAACGTGTAACCGCGCTGCGCCACGTAGCCATCAATCACTCCCGCAGCCTCGGCAATCGCATCATTGATGCGTGCCAATGCGGCATCCGCAGCCACTACTTGCTCTGGTGTCCATGCCGCACGGCTTGTACCGCGCAACGTGGCGTCCATCAGCGCATAGTCTTTCACTGGCTGGGTGTCCGAGCTGGCCAGCTGCGCGAGTTCGCGCGCGCCTGGACGCTCGGCCAGTTCTGCGGGGGTGATGTAGGACATGCGGACCTAGCGCCGTTATGCCGTGACCGCTGGCAGCTCCACCAGCACGGTGATCAGCATGGGCTCGCTGGTCAGCTGGTCGTACTGGTCCCCGGTGATATCGGCCAAGGGGATGACGGTCTCGCCCTCCGGGAACGAGTACCCTGCGCGACGAAACCCGGCGCGCTTGGGCACCACCTTCAAGCCTTGCGACTTGTCACCGGCCGGCTTGTTCGCCGCCTTCTTGTTGGACGCTGTTGCCATGAATGCTCCTGTTTACGGTTTGAGTTGGGAATGAACGATCAGATCAGCCAGGGGCAGACCACGACCTTCGATGTGCCGCGCATCGTGTTGGTGGCACCGTTGGCCAAGCGGTCAGCCTGGACGACATCCAGTGCCGCTTTTTCCAGGCTGGGGGGAACCCACAGTTCAGCACTGCGGATGACCAGCGGCTTGCCGTTGTCGCCAACGATGCTCTGGTGGGCCGCACGGGCGTCGGCAAAGGCGGCAACATCCAACGTGTTTTTGCTGGCGTAGGCCAACTGCCACAGGCCGAAACCAACGTTGCCGCGGCCGTCCGCGCCCCAGACGAACTTGTTCTGGCTGAACACGTTTTCGTCAGTCAGGTTGGTCTTGGCGGTGATGGCGTAATCGCGCCGCTTTTGGTAGATCACCGGCTTGAGCACCTTGGTGGTGTCCAGCAGGAACCACGGGGTGCCACTTCCGCCCTGGAAGTTGCTCACGCTGGTCACATTGCCAGGCGAGCCCACCGGGTGGTCGGTGTCGAACATGTACTGGCCGTCGTAGCACGGCGTGGTGAAACCCGCCTTGAGCAAGCCAAACACCAGCTCGTCGGGATGCAGGGCCGCGTCTTGCCCGATCTGCTGGGCCACGGGAGAATACACGCCGTATTGATCGTCTTCGATCTCATCGCGCGACACTTCAATGGTGTCTTCCCAGGTCTTGTTCTTGATGGCGTAGTCATGCGCAACCAAGTTCTGGTGCTGGCGCTCACCGACCCACTCACGAAACTTGGTGATCCGGCCCAGCCAGCCGTACTTTTGCTCGGCCGTGCTGCTGGGCACCAGCGTGGCGCATTGGCTCCACATGGGTGCGGCGTTGGTCAAGCCGTTCTTGAACGCTGCGCTGAATGCCTGGTTGAGGATGGACAGGTTGGATTGGTTGATGATCACGTGGATCTCCTGTTTGGAAAATGGGTGCGCCTGAACGCGTTACAGAAAATTGACCCAGACGCCGCCGGCATCCACGTCAAACACCTTGCCGGCCACGCTGCGCGTGTTGGTGCCGTTGGTCTTGGCCACCGTCTGGTCGTCAACGATGTAGCAGTCAGCTCCGATGTCGGTCAGCGCGATGGCATCGGCAGCTGCGCTGTTGGCAAACACATGCGGTCCTTTGCGGACGCGCACACGGATGTCACCCGCAGCACCGGCCGAGTTGTCGGCGCGATGCTCCGCAACACCTGCGGACTTGAGCGTGGTTGCAGTGGCACCAGGCACGGCATAGCCAGCGGCATTGATGGCCACGATGGAGCCACCGTAAATCTTGGTGGCGGCCGCAACGGGCGGCTCCATTGCCAGCCCTTCGCGGCGAAGCGTGTTGCGGTCTTGGGTGAGTGCAGTCATGAATAGCTCCTGGGTGGTTGATGTGAGGAAGCGCCGCCGTCAGGCAGCGGCCCCTGCCTTGAAGGTCTCGGGTGTCAGGCCCATGGCGCTGCACACCGCCAGTTGCTCAGGGCTGAGCTGCGCACCACCAGCAGCAACTGCTGCAGGTGGCTTGCCGTTGGTTTGCGTGGCGGTCAATGCGGCAATGGGTTGCGCGGTGGCCAGGTAGGCGGTGAGCGCGGCCAGATTGGTTTTGCCCAGATCGCGCGCCCAGGTCTCTTGCGCGCCAGGCAGCAAGCGACCATCAGCGAGGGCCGGGGTGATTGCGGCATCAATATCGATTTGTGCCTGGCGAGCGGTGAGCGCAGAGATATTGGTGCGCAATTCGTCCACCACGGCAACCGGCACGTATTTGGCTGGATCAACAGACGCGGTACGCAAGCTGGTGCAAGCCGCAATGACGCTGGCTGCCGATGCATCGGCCTGAAGGCCCAGGCCAGTGCAGGCTGCATCTGCCTTGTCTTTCAGGGCAGAGATTGGGCCAAGGGCTTCCAAGCCGGCAATTGCTGCGGCTTCGGTGGTGGTTTCAGGCAGACCGAGGGCTGCCAGAACGGCTTTGAGCAATGGATTCAAGGTGGGCTCCTGTTGGGTTGGAGGGATGAGAAAAGCGGCCGTTGCAGCGGCGCGTAGGGTGAGCGGGTCCATGCCATGCAGGGCAGGTGTGTTGGTGAGCGCAGCCATGTGGATGGCCAGCACGGTTCCGGTTTCCTTGGAGTACTCAAACACCGGGCTGATGTAGAGGTATTCCTTCGATTCGATGAAGCCCTTGGCACGCGCGGTGAGTTCGGTCACTGCGTAGAGGCCCTTGCCGTCGATCCAGAGCAGGTCGCGCATCCAGCCAGCGGCCGGGGCTGGCTGGCCGTTCTTTTCTTTGTTGAGCGTCTGATGCTCGTAGTCGATGACTGGCGGCTGATTGCGTGCGCGAAAGCGATCAATGACCGCCTGGGCGCTGGCCGCACAAATGTTCCAGGGCGGCGAGTCGAGAGTCCGGCCGTCGCTTGGCAGGAATTCCCCGGCCGGCGTGAGCGGTAGCAGGACCAGGCCACCATCTACCTCGGACGCACCGGCCAGAGAGTAGGTGCAGGCTGCAACCGCCACTGCGGCGGCTACAGATGCAAGTTTGATAGGGGTCTTGGATGCCATGGCCGCAAGTTTCTGCGGGCATGGTCTTTGGGGCTAACTGATGCGCATCAGTTATTGATGACTACCCTCGCGTGCGCGCGAGGGGGCGGACTATTCCAGATCCAGCTTTCCTTGGCGCAGGGCGCGCTGCTCTTGCCGCCAGGCACGCTCAATGTGGCGAACACGAGACTCGGTGATGTTACCCACTATGCGCGCCACGTCCGCATAGCTCTTGCCGGTAGCGCACAGATCTATCACACGGCGCATCCGTGCGGAGATCGTCATCTGGCTACCAACCGGTATATAGGGCTGCGCGCCGCCCATGTCGGAGGCGATGCCCCTGGTCAACTGCATGGCCATCTCAGCCAGGTCTTCACTTTTTTGGCTATCGGCAAACAGTGTGAGCAGGGTGAGGTACTGGCTGCGGGCAAAGTCGCGCCAGGTCTCTGGTGTGAGCGGATCAAACAGGCGCTCCAGCGGCGCAATGTCGTCGGCGGTCAGGTCACACAGATCGGGGCGCTCGGCCATGCGGTTTACGGGTATCACGGGCTGGTCCTCCTATTGCTTCGTGGATGCAGGCGCCGTTGGCTCGGTGGGTACGCCCACACGGCGGCACCAGCGCTTCAGGGCCTCAATGACGTTGTTGATCTGGTGGCCGTTCATGAAGCGCCACGCATCCACCTTGGTCTGCCGCTTGGCGTAGGCCTGCAGGGCGGAATCGGTATCCGCCCGCACTTCACCGGCACGAGCCAGATCCGCCCACAACGCCCGGGCGCGGCTCCAGCGTTCGTCCTGGTCGTCGTCTGTCGAGCGCTGCGCAGGTGGCCGCTGTGGCGTGTAGGCGGGCTTCTCACCCCGTGCGGTCGCCACCTGGGCCTGCAGCTCGGAGAGGCGGGCAAGGTACTGACGGCGCTCCAGCGCGGTCATGTCGGCGGCGCTGTATTTTCCGGTCATCTTGAACTTGAGCGCGCTAGCGTCTTCCTTACTCAAGTGCAGGGCCTTCTGCGCCATGTGGATGGCGGCCAGGTGGTGCTGGCGGGTTGCAGGCGCGCTCATGCGTCTACCCAGCCCTTCCTGGCATCCCAACGGATCAGCGCGGTCTGGTACGTGTCACCAGCAGATATGCGCAGCCCCGTCCTGCCACCAGGGTCAGCAATGACGACCAGGTTGGCGGCGGCGGCCTGCAGCGCTTCTGCGTCCACCTCGTCCAGGTCGAAGCGCAGCACGTCACGCCAAGCGCCCGAGGTGTTGATCTGGAGCTTGCAGGGGCGTGCCATGATCAGTGCACCGTGGCCAGGGTGGCCTGGCATTTTTTGGCCGCAGCGATCCAGGCGGCTTTCGTGTGGCTGGACATCGAATCCCACGCCACGGTTGTCTCGCCGGTGGCAATGCGGAATTCTTCCTGGAATGCCTGATAGGCCTGCTTTGCGAGTTGCTCCAAACTGATCATTTCGCTGTCTCCATAGTGCGGTCATGTTCAATAGCCTTTCCAACTGGCGCCGTTCGCCAGTCTGGCCACACACGCGTTTCGTTGCGTTCCTGTTTTGCCGTGATTGCAGCTGCGATCTGCTCAGGTGTGGCACCGCTACGCCATGCTCCATCTAAGGCCAAGAGAATCACGTCGACCCATTCGGCAAGCGGTCCGTCTTCATCCTCAACTTCGATCAGCTCCTTGCGGATGTGGTCGCATACGCCTTGCACACGCGAACCCGGCCCAAATGTCTTTTCGCTGAACGCCATTTGCCGGCGCAAGTGCGCAACCAGGTCAAACTGGAGTGGCAGGTGGATCACCTTCATGCCGAGGCGGTGGGCCACGTGCAGCTCCAGATTCGCACCCTTGCTGTTCTCCCACCCTGGCATGAGGGCGATCGCATCGCAATTGCACATCTCGCGCAAATCAGCGCGCAGGCACAGTTCCCAAGTCCCGGCTTCTTGAATCTCCGCAGGACTTACAACGTCATGGCCTTGGGCACGAAGCAACGCCGCCCATTTGTGGAAAGCCAGGAAATTGCTGTCTTCAATGCCGCTCATCGGGCCAGAAAGGTATGTCTTCATGCTGCCGCCACGTCGAGGTTGATGGATACATAGTCGCCCGTGGCCTCGTCGCGCTCGTAGAAGCGGATGTAGGGCTTGGTGCTGGCAACGCGCATGCTGTCGCTGATCGCCTGCATTGCCCGCAGCCATTTCTCGTCGGTGATATCCAAGCGGCGCAGGCCTAGCACGCGGCCAGTGCTGATCTTCCCCGCAGCGTCCACTTGGAAGGCGTCATTCACCAACACCTTGATGTTGGCGTTGCTGCCCTTGCTCCAGCTCTGGATGCATTCGTCGATCAGCGCCTTGGCGGCCTGCAGGCGTTCGTCAAAGGTGATGGTGGCCTGCATCTGGCGTATCACCTTGTAACGGCCGTCAAACGAGACTAGGGTCACGTTGCCCTTGGCACCGCCGTGCTTCACGTCATATTCGGCCAGGCTGCGAGCCACGAAGTCATTGACGGCCTGCATGGATGTGACCTTGAAGCCCAGCAGGCGGGCGCTCTCCGTTTTAGCCTGCTCGCACAGTTCGGTGACTGTCCTGCTGCGGTCCTTGTCAATGTCCTTGATCTTGGCGACTGGCACCAGGTTGCCGGTGGCATCCTGCCAGTAGCCAGATGGTATGGGGCTTGCTGCGTGGTTCATGGTTGCTCCTTTGTGGATGTGAATGGGGAAGAGTCAGTGGATGGGTGCGTCGGCTGGTCGGCTAGCGGCCGCGGCTGCCAGGCGCATGGATACCTGCATCGCTGCCTCGGCACACGGCTGGGTGCAGCAGGGGTATGAAACAGCCGTGGCCTCGAAGGCGCGCAGCAAGGCCTCCAAACTGACTGCGTGGCTGCTGGCCGCCAAGGCCACCACGCAGAGCTTGCTTGCCAAGGCCTGTACCTCGGCATCGCGGGCGTTGGAGCGCGTCTCCTGAACGAGTTGCTCCACGCATTGCGCGGTTTCAACGTCTTCAGGGCGTACACGATGGGCGGCCTCCAGGCCTTTGGCGGTCAGTTCGAACCGGCCATGGCTGTAGGGGCAGTCGGCTAGCTCTTGCCGGCCGCGCATGCGCCGGACAACGGTTGCCGTGGCTTGCTTGGGCCGGCCGATGATTCGGGCCAGGGTAGCCACATCGGCAGCGCCAACGCGCGACAAGTGCCACAGGATGGATGGGCGCATGTAGCCACTCATGCCAGCCACCTTGGGATGTAGCCGGCGGCGAAGCCCGCCACCAGGCAAATGGCGATCAGACCGACGGCAATGGCTAGGTCGGTCCACAGGCTGGATGGCTTGGCCTGGTGGTCGATGACACCGGGGGCGAATGGGTGCTGGCGTTTCATGGATGCACCTCCACGGGCGTGAGTTCAAAGCGTTCGGCCAAGCCGGCCAGGCTGGTTATGGTCTGGCACAGCAGGACGGCACCGACCTTGGCGATCAGTACCTGATGATTTGCCAGGCCCAGCAACAATGGCGCGCTATAGAGTGTGGTGCCATCGCGCACGACCGACCCGTGCGCATCGCTAGGGCGCACCCGGCGTAGCCGCCAGGTGGCGTGGGTGGCACGGTAGTTCGCCCACGCAGCCAGGGTGCGCCTGGCATCACGCGGCCAGTAGCCCTTACGCAATCGGTTGATTTGCGCACGGTCCAGCCCGAGCGCCGCCTCTGATTTGGTGAGCGTGTTGGAACACACAAATGCCAGCAAATCTGGCGGGCAGGAATTTAAGGCCTGTGGCGCGTTTTTTTGCGAGATGGCTATGCAGGTATTGCCGATCCGCTTGCGCCGGTTTGCACCCCGGTGCAAATCGGTACATTCGGCATTCATGCCAACCTCCTCGGTACAACGGATGCCGCGTCGTGGAACGCACCCAAGACGGCATCGATAGCCGCCCAGTCGTTTGCGAAGGCACCCCGGCAGCGCCCACGGCTGCCGTCGTGCATGGTGATGGTGATCAGGTAGTTGCGCATGGTGTGGCCTCTTCTGGTTCAAATCGCCCGCACCACGTCCCGGTCCACCTTGGGTGCGCCGAGTGCGGCGGCGGTATTCAGTGCCGCAGCCATCCAGTTGCCAACATTGAGTGGATACAGCGTGCTGATGACATCGGCCTTGCCCGGCCCCTTGCCGCCCAGATTCACGCTCAGGCGGCTCTTGAGTTCGTCCACGCCTTCGGGTGTGATGAGTTCGGACAACTGGCGCGGCTTATCGGCCACGGCAGGCAAGGCCTGCATGCGGTGCTGCAGGTAGGCGGTCAGGTCCGCGCCCAGCGGGTGCAGGCGGATGACCTCGGTGCGCTGCATCACCTCGCGAGTGTCGTGGCGGTTTAGCTTCTTTTCCAGCTCCTGGTGGCCCAGCACCAGCACGCCGAGCATGGGGCGGCTGCCAAGCTTCAAGGCCTCGCGCATCCGCTTGAGTTGGTTGAGGGTGGCCGTGGGTATGGCGTGCCCCTCTTCGATCACCAGCAGATGCTTGTAGCCATCCTCCGTGCTACGCTCCAGCAGTTGGCGCACCTGGCGGGCGCGGCGCTCCTTGGTCTGCGCTATGGCGGCCTTGGGGTCCAGCGTGAGGATGATGGCGGCGTGGATGTCCGCGCCGCGCAGCGGGCGGCCACGGGCTTCGCCATCTTCCATGTCCTGCACATCTGGGCGGATGAAGCGAATGGGCAGGCGCTGGCGCATCACCTCCTCTTCCACAGAATTGACGATGGTGGTTTTGCCCGCGCCGCTTTCGCCCACGATGGCCGTGAGACGGCCTCCCTTGATGGCCTGCCACACTACCTCGCGGGCGAAGTGGAATTGATCGCTGGCGTAGACCTCGTCCTCGCTGGAGGGCTCAGTGTCAAACGGGTTGAAGGCCAGCCGCCACTGCTGGCGGGCGGCGTTGCTCAGGGATTGGGGTTGAATTAACATTGGCTCGTTCTCCTTCTCGGGTTGAGTGGCTTGGGTTGTGGGGAATTTGCCCTCGCCGTGTTGCTGCACGGCGGGGGCTTTCTGTTTATGGACGGCCGTCATGCGCCGCCCCCGACCACGCGCAGGCGTGGTGCTTCTTCGGCGGTCTCCACGCCTGGCTCGGGCGGGCGCTGCTGGGTAATGAGGGCGGCAATGGCGTCGACGGGCACGCCCTGCTCGCCAAAGCGCTCGGAGAACCAGGTATAGGTTTCTGACCGGTAGGCATCGCCAAGGGCCGCGCGCACGCGCTTGCAAGCCTCCGCCACGCTCACGCGTAGCGTCTCCACCGTAGCGGCCTGCGCAGCATGTTCCGTGCCGCGCTTGGGCAGGTAGGTGGGCAGGGTTGCGGCAGCGGCCTTGATGTCGGCCATGGGGTCGATCTGGCCCAGGTAGGGCGCGGCCCGCTTGCGCTTTGCCTCCTCCACCTGGGTAGGAGTAGCGGGTACGCCATCGGTGGAAAAGGCCTGTGCGTCAATGGCGGCGCGCGCCTGGTCGGCGGCCGTGGCGGGTTGCGGTTTGAATTCGCCTGCGCCAAGGTCGGGCGCAGCGGCGTCATAGCCCAGCCAGCCCTTGGCCACCGGCTCCACGCTGTGCCAGACAATCTCGCCCGTGTCGCGGTCCGTCACGCCAACGCGCACCGCTGGCAGGGCGTAGGGGTTGACGGTGACCAATACCTTGTCGCCGGGGTTGACGCCGGGCACGTAACGCAGGTCGAAATCTTGCCGTTCCAGGTCGCGCCACTTAAAGCTGATGCGCATCGCGCCGCCCACAGTGCGCGGCTCGGCCACGGTGGCCGGCAGGGCGCGCAGTATGTCCATGGGCGGTGCAAGGCGTAGGTGCTGGCTTTGGATCAAACTCCAGGCCTCGTACCGTGGCATGTGGTGGCGCCCGTGCTTCTTGGTGCCATTGAAGGCATGCATGGCGACCTCGGCCATGTGGTTGAGGCGCTCCACCGTGATATCCTCGCCCGGCTCAAAGCGCAGGCGGCTCTCAAAGTAGCGCTCCCACAGGTTCTGCGCGTTCTCCACTTGGCCGGTGCAGCGCGCCGCGCCGCTGGCATGGCGATCCAGCTTGATGTCCAGGGCCGCGCAAAAATTGATGAACAGGCTGCTCTTGAACGCGCTGCCCTGGTCGGTATAGAGCTTGAATGGCACACCATGACAGGGCATGGGGCCCTGAGCGCCGGAGCGCTGGGTCATGCACCACATGAGGAAGTCCAGCGCGTTCTGGGCGGTCTCACCACCCATGTAGTAGCGCGTCATGATCGCGCCGCTGGCATGTTCGGTGGCCACGGCGCGCACCAACAGGTTGGGCACGTCGCGCAACAGGTTCTCGGCCTTGTTCTTGTAGTGCACGCCCTCTTGCAAGGCGGCAATGCGCTCCCCCTCTGGGGCGCGGTAGAACACGCTCACGGAAAAGTCCATTTCCCACACCGCGTTGATATGGCTGGTGCGCATGGGTGCGTGTGCCGTGGGGCGGCGCAACTGGTTGGGGTGCAGGCCGCGCTGAGTCATGAGAACGGCCACGCGTGAGGGGCTCAAGGGGCAAGCCAACTCACCGTTGGCAGCCAGCATTTCAATGGCCTGTTCCACGGTGAGCATGGCCTTGGTGCGGCGGTAGTCGTGCAGCATGGTGCCGGCCACCAGGCGCAGTTCGTCGTCGCTCATGGCGGCCTGGCCGGCATCGCTGCGGCGCTTGCGCGGCGCGGCCAGGCCCAGGGCCTTGGCCTGCTGGGCTACCAAGGTCTTGGCGCGCCCTTCGCTCACGCCCAGGGTGGTGGCGGTGCGCAGGTAGATGGGGCCAGCCTGGCCGTGGGCGCAGTCGGCCACGTCGCGGGCGGCTTGGGTGAGGATGTCCATGCGAAGGGGGTCCATGTTTGTGGGGGGGGAGTCGGCTCAGCCCTCGGTCTTCTTGCTCTTCTTGCCGGCCTTGGTGGCGGCCTGCTGGGCATCGCGCTCCTCAAGGGCAGCTATGGCAGCAGCGTCAAGCCACGGGGGCGGCAAGCAGCCATCCAGGTCCACCTGGATGTTGAATTGGTCACACAAGCCTGCGAGCTGCTGGACGAGGAATTCCACGCTCTGGCGGGCGCGCAGTTGCAGGCCCTCGTCGCCTACTTGCATCAGGGCATCCACGGCGGGCAGCAGTTGGACCATGGCGGACAACGCGGCGGCGGTGGCGGCGTCCAACGCGGCGGTGGGTAGCTTGGGTGCGGTCAGGGTGGTGGCAGCATCCAGGTCGGATTCCAACTTGTTGATGCGCTCGGCCTTGTCGGCCAGGACCTTGTCCTTGGCTTCGAGCTTGCCCTCCAAGGTCTTCTTCTCGCTGGCGTGGCGGGCGACCAGTGTTTCGGCTAGGTCCAGGAAGCCATCCTTGTCGCCGGCCTTGGCAACTTCGATCAACGCCTGCTGTTCGTCGGCGGGCAGGCGGCGGTATTGGCGCAGATCTCGGTAGCCAATGCCCATGGCGGACATGGATTCGAGAGCAGCTTCGCCAAAGGCTTGCAGGTTGGCGATATCGCGGTCAATTTGGTCTTCTGACTTTCCCAGCAGAGAGCAGTATTCCGCCCACGTTCCGGACAAAAATTCCGCACCGTGCGGAGTTTTTTCGGCATCTCCCCCCTGAGCAGCAACTGAAAATTCCGCACCGTGCGGAATTTTCTTGCCTTTGAGGGCTTTGTAGAGCTTGTGCTCTTTGACATAGGCCAGTTTGCTGATGCTGACTGTCTGGGTGAACTTGCTCAACGAGTCAGCCATTTGTGCCTGCCCCAGCAACTGATTGGCCAAGTCACGTTCGTCTGAGTAGCCCGCCTTCAATTCGATCAACTGGTCTGCAACGGCGTTGTCTGCCGCCAGTAGCGCCTTATTGACAGTGACCGGCACGGTGGTGGCATTAGGCAGGGGTTTGCGGCCTTTGTTCGTCATGTAATGCTTTCCGAAGAGTGGGGGTTAGTGGTTGCCGTAGCGCTGCGTTACGTCATCGAATTCGGTGCGCGCCAGACGCATAGCCGCCGCATGGCGCAAAGACAGTTGCACCACGTGGGGCGACAAGCGCCAGGTCTCGGTCTTTGTCTGCTCGGCCCAACCGGCGCTTTTAAGGTTGTCCAGGTCGCGCGTCACTGTGCTGGCATTGCAGTCCATGGCCCGGGCGATCTGCCCGGGTGCCAGACCACCCAGTTCATGGCCCGCCAACAGGTCCACCAGCTGCAGCAGGCGCTGCTGGGCGGAGTTGGTGTAGTCGGTTTTGCGGGTCATGCCGGGCAGCTCAACGACAAGTGAAGTTTGATGATGCTCAAACCCTCATTCCTGCCTGCCCACCAGGCATCCGCATACGCTGTGCCTAGTTCAAAGGGGTTGTGGAGAGGCTTATCAACCAGCTTGAAGAGCAACAGCGCGCGTGCACCGTCACGATACGCATCGCTGCGGGGGTCACGCGGAATATCGAAGGCATCCGCCATAAGTCTGTCTACCAGCGCCAGCTCGTTCGGCCAGCAGGTAGCAAGCAGCTCATCGTCTTGGGCCTGGCTGCACTGCAGCCGCGCTTGAATTTGCGCGGTCCCATTGAGGATGTAGCCCACGTCAAGTTGCAGATCGGGGCGCTTCTGCACCATCGCACGCAGGTCTTTTTCAGGGAATGCGCCGCGCTTTTTTCTTTCCTTGAATGCGGTGCTGCTCAGCCCAAGCAGAGCGGCTATGTCCTGATCAAGCTCCAAACATGTGGCCGCTTTGAGGCGCAGCAACTTGTCGATGAAATTCTGATTGGGAGTAAGACTTGGCATGTGTAAAAATGTCCCGGTGAAGTAAATGAAAGGGGATCAGACTTAGCTCTTGGCGGGGTCGGGTTTGATGCCCAGCTTCACAGCAATTTGGTGAGGCAGACCGCGTTTGCAGGCGGCGAATCCGTTCAGCACTCGATAGACATCCGAACGACGGAAGCCGTGCTGATCTGCCCATTGAGAAACGGGGATTCCTTGCGCGGCGAACTGGTCTTTAACTTTCTGAGGGGTCATAACGGCTCCTTTTTTTGGTAACGGCGAATGGTATTTAAAACACTTAACGGTATTCTAAATACCATTCTGTATTTATCAAGAGGTTTCGATGATTTTTTTTGAAGAGGCCACCCTGCGGCTCAAACAGCAGTTGAAATTGGTGCAGGACCGAGAGGTCGCGCCAGTTCTTGGAATGACTCCGCGTGCGTGGGCTGGGCGGAAGAAAAATGAATCTTTCCCAGCGAATGAGCTGTACGCTCTTGCAGCCAAGCGCCCCGATCTACAGCTTGATGTGGACTACATCCTCACTGGCGCGCCCAGCACGGTGCGATCAGCCCTGCACCAAACAGCCATAGAGCGACAACAACATGAGGCGATTACTGCCCAGCTGCTCGCTGACTGGCAAGCGTGCAGCGTGGAGGACCAACGTCTTCTGTGTGAACTGGCAGCGCGATTGAAAACCGCCAAGCGTCCGAAAGACACTGGCCCCGTGCTGCCAGCGCCGAAGCAAACTCCTCCGGGTTCGCCGTATCACTATTCCTTCGCACAACCAACAGATCCGGCACCAAAGCTAAAGCGCGCTAGTCCTGCACGCGCACCCAGATCAACTGCAGGTCCGTCGGTGGGAGTCGTGCATGGTCAAAACATTCAAGGCAATCAAACCAACACCGCCCCACAGTACTTTGGTGTACAGCCAGCCACCAAGAGCAAATCAAGAAAATAGTTCCAGCTGAATGAAGGAAGGGCACGCCATGGACGTCGATGAAATAAACGATGACGGAAAGCAAGTTGGTACGGTGAATGGGCAAAATGCACACTGGATTGCCAACACCGGACCCAATTTCTTCATCGCTCCAGAAAAAAAGCAACGACCGCGCACGGTGGCAATCAAGGACACGTTTACCCTTCAAACTGAGTTCAAAAAGCAAACCCGTATCTGGTGCCCAGTCGCGGCGCAGAAGTCCTTAAAACGTTTATTCGACCAATCAAAATTTCCCAGCAGTGTTTGGCTCGCGTGGGAACTGGGCTACATCGGTTGGGACGACGATCAAGCTCAACTACGCTACACGGCCGATTGGCGGCAGGTAGTGCTGGCCCTTGGCATATTTGCAGGGCTTGGGTGGACTGTGTTTTGGCTGGTGAGCGTTGGCCAGGTTGGCACAGCGTCTTGGCGTTGGGCAGGAATCATGATCTATGAATCGGCCGTTGCGTTATTGCTTTTTTGCATGCTTGAGTTGATGGTGAATCGGCCCCGGACGTTGGTTAAGACATTGAGAAAGAATCAGCCTGGACCGCTACCGATTCAGTAGTAATCATGACCACAGGACCTTGGCGTGTCACAGCCGTGTGGTCCTAACTGCAAATCTCCGAGGGGAAGGTATAGATGGCCGAATCGCCAACAATTCAAGTTGACACCGTCAACGGGCAAGCAGCCCACATCATTCATAACCACGGTCCGGTTTACTTTGTCTGCACACTGCCCGCAGAGCAGTCACCCCAACCGATGACTCGACCTGAGCGCCGCGCCAAGACACGGCCGTCGCCCAAGTCTGATCAAAGCCAGGTCTTGGCGCTGATGGACCAATTGCTTGACCGGATAGCGGTGCTGGACTTCATGGAGCGTGAGTTTGATACCCGTATGGTGGTTGAGCTGGATTCGCGGGAGCTGTTCAGATTGCGGCGGTATGTGGAAGTCATCCTCGCCGGGCAGGGCGGGAAGTAGATGGAAATCTGTTTTGAACCAACTGGGAGATTCGCATGAAGATATTCGTGGCGGCTGTCATCGCGGCATGCAGTCTGGGCTCCTTCGCGAAAGCACCCGCGGTAAAAGACCAAATTGCAAAGTCCGCATCATTTACCCCGGTCTTCTACAAAGCAGAGACCAAGATCACCGCCTACCAGGTCAATGATGCCAAGAAGGTGTTTGACTGGGTTCAGAGTCAGATCGCACTCGTGCCAGGCACGCCTGATCAGTTCTCCAGCACCGAAGATAAGCAGAAATATAGGGTGACGCTACAAGAACGGATGGCTGCAATTGGGCCTATCCCCATGCCCGGTCCGTGTGTCCAAAAGTACGATGCCGACAGCAAGACTTTCGAAGTGAAGAGTGCACTACCCCCGCTCAAGCGCTACGCAATAGATGGACTTGGCCCAGGGGCAACGTGGCAGCGTAAGCTTCTGCTGGCCACCACAAGAATTGACAGAAGCAAATACAAGGCTCAAAACAGTTTCGGAGCTTCGGTGGAGGTATCTAAAACGTCATCGGATCAATACGCCTTCGTCTTTACCCAAGGTAATGAACCCGATCAGTTGGTTGTGTCAGATAGTAGTTACGAAGGCCTTGTCGTTGCGCATTTGGATAGAAAGAGTTTTCTGCAGCTTAACGTCGAGATGGCTCCCACTGATGCCCGCAAGAATGCGGACCAAATGGAATGTCTTTTTGTGGTGTCGTTGGAGGCGCCATACACATTCTCCTACGAAGAAAAATTATCACCCACAAGGGACATTCCGATTGATATGGAGGTTTCCGGCCGCGCGATGTTCGGCAAATTGGAGCGGATGGTCGTTTTCAACAAGACTACTGGCGAGGTTTTTACACAAGCTTCGCGCTAGTCCACACAACAGTGGCTGAGCAAGGAAGACCACGCGCGGAAGACCAGGCGCGACGTTATGGTGTGCAGAATGGAACGCCGAGTGGAGGCTTCAAATGGGCAATGACGTAGTGTGGGTTGCGCTCATCAGTGCCGGTGGTGCGCTGGTAGCCGCGATCACAACCCAATTTCTTGCCATGAAAGCAGCAGCCAGGCAAGCAACCCGTACAGAGCGGCAAGAAGCGCTGCAATGGCAACGAAGCGAGGCCAAGAGAATTCGGGAGCAGCATGAGGCCAGGTTGCGAGAGCTGTGGGCACATGTACTGCTGGCTCAGAATCGCATTCGCGATGCATTGGACGCCCGTAGCGCGGCGAATTCCCAGAAGAATTCAACCCCAATACCAAGTGCAGCAGATTCCGCCGCAAGCGCTGCTGCGCAAGCATATTCCGTTGCCTTGATTGGACTACCCAGCGTGCGTGCCTTCGCAAAGGATTTCTACGCAACGACGGCGAGGGCCGAGATGTTAATTTTGTACGAGAGCGAGCTGATCGGAGATGGTGTAGCAGCATGGCGCACTTCGTTACTCAAGCTTGAGGCAGCTGTGATTGATGAATCCGCTGCGGTGCTGTCTTGAATCGGTGCCTGTCGGCGTCATTCATTAAGTCGGTCGCCGCCAGGAACAGAGAATTCCTTCATGTTGCGGCCCCACCCAGGACATCAATTAAATCCGGAATCAGTTTGCGCAATTCTCCAGTAGCTATGGCCACGTCGGCATCGAAGTGGTCTTCCTGGCCATCGGCCGGGCTGGATGCCGCACCTTCAAACACACTGTCCAGGAAGGTCAGCTTCTTGAGCTGCAGGCCATCGGTCAGCACAAAGGACACGCGGTCGCGCCAGGTCAGCGCAAGCTTGGTGGGCATCTTGCCCTGGGTGATGTGCTGGGCTACCTCGTCAATGTCCAGGGCGTGACGGCCATAGCGCACCACAGCCTTGGATTCGTCGCAGGCTTTCAACTCGCATTCCCGGTCGATGCTGAAACCGCTGGGGCCTTCCTTGTTCACTAGCCAATGCGCCATGGCCGCAGTGGGAGCTGTGTCGGTACAGAGGGCCTGCAGTGTCAAGCCGTCGAATGTCGAAACCAGCAGGGATGTGACGTCGTCCAGACGAGCCTTGGATGTGCTGTCCACCACCAACCGGCTGGCCAACGGGTCAACCCATACGAAGATGCGCGCGGTGCGAGGAAAGGCCTGCGGCATCAGGGCCTGGTGGGCGTCATCAATGAGTTCGCGGCGTTCCTTCTTGCCAGGTTTGCGCCCGGTCTGCTCGTTGATCTGCGCCACTGCGGCGTCCACACGCTGGCGGATGGCGTCTGTGGGAACGGCCTTGGTCTGGATCATCACGGCCATGATGCGCTGCCCGTCAATGACTTCGACCAGGTCACCATACGAGTGGCCGCGCGGCGGGACGAAGCCCACGGACTTTTGTTGGATGGCTCCGCACTCCGCAAAGGCGTGCTGGCTCAATGCGTCAACCAGATCCAGTGGAAGGCCGGACGCGATGCGGTAAAGGGTTGTGTTCTTGAACATTTTGGGTATTTCCTTACGTCGCTGGCTGCAAACGCATGGCGGTTTCGACCACTTCGCGGGGAATTTGGCGTCGGAACCGGATGACGGCAGTGCGCAAGTACTCAGCCTGTTTTGGTGTCAGTTCGCGGTCGGGCTGATTGGCGACCATGAACCCCATATCGCGAGCAAACCGCTTGGTCCCGGTTCCCGGGACAAAGCTGACCACGCTCAAGGCGTGCGCCATAGCGATTTGCTCCTCGGTCATGCTGGCGTCAGAGCAAGACCTCTTTGGCCATCTCGGTGTCGATGCGCTTGATGATGCGCACCATGGTCTCGGCAGTTTCCTTGTCGACGGGGAACAGCACCGGCTCGGATTGCTTTTGCGCCTGGCCGATCTGGTTGGGCATCCACTCGCAGTAGTGGCCGATGGGGCGATCACCGCTGTCGGGAGCAACGAGTTGAACTGAAGTTATTCCCTGCGAATTCCCGAAAGCATCGAACACCACGAGATTCACCATGCTTTCCGAGTGCACGTAGGTGATGATGGCGGCCTGGGTGACGACTGCGGATGGGCGAAAGAGAACGATGCGGCCGATGCTGGGTTTCATGGTGTGGGTTCAGGTTGGGTTGCGGGGTTGGAAGGCTTCAGTTTCAAGGCGCATCGCTCGCGGCAATAACTGATGCGCATCATTTATTCCCCTTCGCGCGCGCGCGGCACAGTCGCGCCATGAACACCTCAACACCCCACTTCCTGCAGCGCCTGCCGCGACTAAGCGGCTGGCTTTTCATAACCATCTTGCTGCTGGTCAGCGTGTGGGCTATTGCCCCGCAGCAGCTACCGGTGAGCCTGTACAAGCTGAGCCTGGTGTCGCTGGCGGCCGTGGTCGGCTACTGGCTGGATCGGTCCATCTTTCCGTACGCGCGGCCTGACTGGTTTTTGCACGCTGATCAACTCGCGGGCGGCGATGGAGGTGGCGCCATGGAGTTCGGCCTTCAGCATGACAATGAGGCGAGCATTGACGTGTGGGACAGCTCCATGCTGCTGTTGGCTGGCGTGTCCATGCTGCGCCGGGCCATCATCATCGGCTGCGCCATGCTGACCATGGGCCTGGGGGCATGATGCAGCCCGCCATCGACAAGTTCATGGCTTCGGGTGCCTGGTTGGTCCTGCTGCTGTTGCGCGTCCTGCAGGTTGCCACCATGGTGGCGGCATTCAGCGGGGCCATGTCTACCTACGCCCAGCAGGTGCCCAGTGCGGCCGTCCGCTACCGCGCCGACCTGGTGCGCGCCGCGCATGCGCATTGGGGCCTGGACGCCCCCATCGCAGCCCTGGCCGCCCAGGTGCACCAGGAGAGCGGCTGGAACCCATCAGCCGTCAGCAAGGTGGGTGCTGTGGGCATGGGGCAATTCATGCCCGGCACAGCCACCTGGTGGTGCCAGATCAACGACATGCCGCCCGACCAATGCCAGCCGCGCAATCCGGTCTGGGCGCTGCAGGCTCTGGTTGGCTATGACAAGTGGCTGTATGACCGGGTTCGGTCTACCGATGCACGCAACCGCATGGCCTTTGCGCTATCCGCCTACAACGGTGGCCTGGGATGGGTTAACCGCGACAAATTGCTGGCGTCAAGTAAGGGGCTTGATCCGCTGGTTTGGTTTGGCTCGGTTGAGCGCGTCAACGCAGGTCGCGGTGCTGCAAATTGGCGCGAGAACAGGGCCTACCCACAACGCATCCTGCAGATCCTGCAGCCGTTGTATGCCCATTGGGGGCCAGGCATATGAGCAGCTCCATCCTGACCCTTCCCAAGCTGGTCCTGGTCGGCGTGGCGCTTGCTGCGGCCGGCAGCGCGGTCTGGCACACGGCGCAAGCGCCGCTCCTGGTCAAGCTGGCCGAAGCCGATCGGGACCGCACCCGCCAACTACTGCGCGCCAGCGAGGACACCATCACCCGCCTGCAGATTGCCAATGCACGCGGCGACGAACTGACCCAGACGCTGCTGAAGCGCGAGGACCAAATCAAGAAACTTTCCCGGGAGAAACACGATGCCATTGCCCAAGCTACCACTGGCCGCCTTTGCCTTGACGGGCCTGCTCTGCGCCTGCTCAACAGCGCCGCAGGGCTCCGCGTCGCAGGCATGCCCTCGGCCCCCAGCGGCCCTGTTGCAACGGGTGCAGCCGCTGCCACCCATCCCGACGACCAAGGCCTCATCGCCACGGATGCCGACATCACCGGGTGGTCCATCGACGCCGGAGCACAGTACGAAGTCTGCCGAGGTCGGCTTGACGCCTTGATTGACTGGCACCCGAATCCGCCCGCTCCAACTTCACCCGCCATTGGTGATCGCACCCCATGAGTATTGAACTGAACATTACCAACCTGATCGCCATCGCCATTGCAATCCTGACTTGCATTGCGACGCTGATCAAATTCATTGCCGTTCTGTTTGAACGCTCCATCAAGCGCGACCTGCAGGCCCGCTTCGAAACGCTGGATGCGAGCAGCAAGGCCCAGTACGAGCAAATCAATATGCGCCTGACGGCGCTGGACTCGGCCTTCAAGCTGGACGCGGCACAGTGGCAGCGTGTGGAGCGGGAGCTGCTCACGCTCAAGGCCGAATTGCCACTGCACTACGTGCGCCGCGAAGACTACATCCGTGGCCAGACGGTGATGGAAGCCAAACAGGATGCGCTGTACAGCCGCATTGAGTTGCTCCAACAACAGATTCAGACCTTTCTCAAAGCAGGAGTTCAAAACAATGGTTGATATGACAAAAATTCGCCGCGAGTCAATGCGCTGGAGGTTGCTCGACACGCTCAACAAGGCACGCCCGCACACAAGCAGCGCGCATTGGCTGCTGGAGGTGATGCGTGGCGTGTATGCCGATGCAACGGCCCTGGAAATTCAGCGCGAGCTGGACTACCTGCATGACCGCGATCTGGTGGAACTGGTGAAGCAACCCAGCGGGATGTGGTTTGCGGACCTGAGCCGCTATGGCGTGGACATTGCCGAGTACACGATTGATTGTGAGCCTGGCATTGCGCGGCCCCCGATCTACTGGAATGAGTGACATGCCGCGCAGATCAGAGGTTTCAAAGCTTCCGCAGGATGTGCGGCGCTGGCTTGAGCGGGCGCTGGAGGAGTCGGGCTATGGCGGGTATGAGCTGCTGGCCGATCTGCTGAAGGAAAAGGGCTATGCCATCAGCAAAAGCTCACTGCAACGCTGGGGTAGCGACATCGAGCGCCAGCGGGCACAGATCCGCAGCGAGACCGAAGCCGCCATGCAGCTCAGCGAGGGCGGCGCGGATGAGCGGGACACGCGCACCGAGGCCATGCTGGCTTTGCTTCAAACTGGCATGATTCGCGGTCTGCGGGCACTGATGGACACCCAGGACGAGGCCGACCCGGCCGAGCGCGTGGCGTTGCTGTCCAAAGTGGGCAAGGAATCCGCTGCCATGGCGCGTGCCAGCATTGACCTGAAGCGGTTCCAGGCCAGCATTGAAGAGGCCGCGCGCAAGAAACTGCTGGCCGAACAGGAAGTCAACCTGCAGGAAGTGGCCAAGGCCCAGGGTATGGACGAAGCCCAGGTGGACTTCTGGCGGCAAAAGTTCCTGGGGATCAAAGCCTGATGGCTTCCATCGTCCAACCGCTGGCCTCCACGCTGCGCGTGCTGGAATGGGACGACTTGCCCGCCAGTGTGCGCACGATCCAGGATGGCTTCAACCCGCTGCAAGACGGCGTGCTGATGCTGCACCAGCGCCAGGTAGCGGAGCTGCAGGCCTCCATCATTGCGGTGCCCAAGGGTCGGCGCACCGGCATTACCTTTGGCACCATGTTGAACAAGACGCTGGTGGCCGCTGCTCGCAAGTCAGCCGGTGGCGACAACGTGTTCTACATCGGGGACACCAAGGAAAAAGGCCTGGAGGCCATTGGCTATTGCGCCAAGTTCGCCCGCGTGATCGCCCAGGCGCAGGGCCAGGGTGCGTCGGGCGTGGAGGAGTTCCTGTTTGAGGACCAGACCGAGGATGGGCGCACGCGCCACATCACGGCCTACCGCATCCGCTTTGCCAGTGGCTTCCAGGTCTGCGCGCTATCCAGCCGCCCGGCCAACATCCGTGGCTTGCAGGGCCATGTGGTGATTGATGAGGCGGCGTTCCACCCGGATGTGCAGGGCGTGTTGGATGCTGCCACAGCCTTGTTGATCTGGGGCGGCAAGATCACCGTGATTAGCTCGCACAACGGCAAGAACAATCCGTTTGCGCAGTTCTGCCGCGACATCGAGGCCGGGCGCTATGGCACCGATGCCACAGTGGTGACCGTGACGTTTGACGATGCGGTGGCCAACGGCCTGTACGAGCGGGTTTGCTACATGAAGGACACCCCGCCAACGGCCGAGGGCAAGAAGGCCTGGTACGCCAAGATCCGCAACGGCTACGGGGTGCGCAAGGCTGCCATGCGCGAGGAATTGGACGCCATTCCGCGCGATGGCAATGGCGTGTGCCTGCCTGGCATCTGGATTGAGCAGGCCATGGTGCTGAAACCCGAATGCGTGCTGCGCCTGGCGCTGGATGATGACTTTGTGCACAAGAGCCTGGCCGAGCGCGATGCGTGGGTGGCCGACTGGATTGCCCGATACGTGGACCCCGCCATCAAACAGCTCGACCCGACCTTGCGCCACGTGTTTTCGCAAGACTATGCGCGGCATCGGGACTTTTCCGTGTTCGGCGTGATGGCGCTGGCCATGGGCATGCGTCGGCAGTGCCCGCTGGTGATAGAGATGCACAAGGTGCCGGCCCGCCAGCAGATGCAGATCATCTGGCACGTCATTGACCGCATGCCCAACCGCTGCGGGGGCGCGATGGACTCCACCGGATCGGGCGAGACCACGGCCGAATACACGGCGGACCGGTATGGCCACACCCACGTGCACCAGATCAAGCTCAATCGCGGCTGGTATGGCACCTGGATGCCCAAGCTGATCCAGGCATTCGAAGACGGTGTGATTGATCTGCCAGCCGATCCAGATATAGCCGGCGATTTGCGAGCGATTGAAGAGGTCGACGGCATAGCGATGGTGAGCAAGCTGCGCCGGGAAGACGTGAAAGACCCTGATCTGATGCGCCACGGCGACAGCGCCGTGATGCTGGTGCTTGGATGGTTTGCCACGCTGAACATGAGCGCGGCCATTGCCTACGACGAGGCAAAGATGCCGCCCCGAGGCTTCGACAACATTGGTGAGGGCGACCAGGACGTTGACGACCTGGGCTTTCCTGAACTACAGGCGACCTGGTAGAGGCGCACACGAGGACGAAACATGGCTACTTCCCGCATTCTTGGCCCTGACGGCCAGCCGATTTCACTGCCCGACCTTGAGGAGCCGCAGACGGCGCGGCTTGGCGTTCTGCAGCACGAGTTGCAGTCGCATCCGACGCGCGGTCTCACCCCTTCTAAACTGGCCAGGATTTTGGACCAGGCGGAAACCGGTGACATCACGGCCCAGTCAGACCTTTTCGAAGACATGGAAGAAAAGGACGGCCACATCGGCAGCGAAATGAGCAAGCGCCGCCGCGCGTGTCTGCTGGAGTGGTCTGTGGTGCCGCCCACCAATGCCAGTGCGCGGGAAAAACGCAATGCCGAGGCGTTGGGCGAAATGATGACGGACATTGCTGACTTTGAGGACATGCTGTTCGATGTGACGGACGCCATCGGCAAGGGCTTTGCCTGCAGCGAAATTGAATGGCACCGCTCTGGCAATTGGTGGCTGCCAAAGACCATCACACACCGCCCGCAGAGCTGGTTTCAATTGCACCGTGGCTACCGTCAAGAGCTGCGACTGCGTACCGGGGCGGCCGTGGATGGCATTCCAGGCGAATCATTGCAGGCGTTCGGGTGGATTACGCACGTTCACAAGGCCAAGAGCGGCTACCTGGAGCGCTCGGCGCTGTTCCGGCAACTGGTCTGGACATATCTGTTCAAGAACTACTCGGTGGGTGACCTGGCCGAGTTCCTGGAGATCTACGGAATCCCGCTGCGCATCGGCAAATACCCGCCGTCGGCCGGCGAAAAGGACAAGGCAACGCTGTTGCGCGCCCTGGTGGGTGTGGGGCACAACGCCGCCGGCATCGTGCCCGAGGGCATGCTGCTGGAGTTCCATGATGCAGCGACCGGTGACCCGGCCGCGTTTGAGCTGATGATCGATTGGTGCGAAAAGAACCAGTCTAAGGTGATCCTCGGCGGCACATTGACCAGCGGCGCAGATGGCAAGAGCAGCACCAACGCGCTCGGCAACGTCCACAACGAAGTGCGCAAGGACTTGCGCGATGGTGATATCCGCCAGCTCAATTCGACGTTGAGCCGGGATTTGGTCTATGCGATTGCGGCGCTGAATGGGCTGGCCCCGGATGGCATACGCCGGGCTCCACAGCTGCGAATCAATGCCCAGGAGCGGGAAGACCTGACAGCCTATGCCGAGTCCTTGCCAAAGCTGGTGGCCATTGGCCTGCGGCCAACCGTCCAATGGGCGCACGAGAAGCTTGGCATTCCACGCCCTGAAGAGGGTGAGGCGGTGTTGGGTGTGCAGGCTGTGGTGGCGCAACCTGCAGGCGCAACGGGCACAGCCGCCGCATCGGCGGTGCTGCCATCGGGCACGGCGCTTCCGCCTCCAGTGGCTATGTCGCCCCAGCTGAGTCGCACCGCTGCGCCGGCCGTTGCCGGATGGATTGACCAGGTGCGGGAGCTGGTAAATGGGGCCAAGTCTCTGGAGGAGATCCGCGACGGGTTGGACGCCTTGTTGCCCAACATGACGCTGGACCAGTACGCCGCAGCAATGGCCGAGGCATTGCGGGCGGCTGAGCTGTCCGGGCGCTATGAGGTGCTGCAGGAAGCCGGAGGCCTGCATGGCTGACGCTGTCTATGGGTCGCTGGACTTCGCGGAGCAGTCGGCATTCTTCCGGCGCAAGCTGAGTCTTTCAACGGACGGCTGGACCGACATCTACACGCGCGAGCATGACTGGGCGTTTGTCGTGGCCGGTGCCAATCGGGATGCGATTGTTTCGGACTTTCGCGCTGCCGTGCAAAAGGCGATTGACGGCGGCACGCTGGAGGGCTTTAGAAAGGATTTCGACAAGATCGTGGCCACGCATGGGTGGGACTACAACGGCGGCCGGGACTGGCGCAGCCGGGTGATCTATGACACCAATCTGTCAACCAGCTATGCAGCGGGCCGCTACCAGCAACTGCAGGCTGCGCCCTATTGGCAATATGAGCATCAAGACTGGGTTGCGAATCCGCGCCCCGAGCACGCGAGCTGGGACGGCCTGGTGCTGGAGCGTGGAGACCCTTGGATAAAGACACACTATCCACCCAATGGTTGGGGGTGCCACTGCACCATGCGCGGACTTTGGCCAAAGGACTTGCAACGCCTGGGCAAGAGCGGACCGGATCAGGCGCCGCCCATCAAGTGGGTTGATCGCACCATTGGTGAGCGCAGCGCCTTGGGGCCTCGCACGGTGCGAGTGCCAGAGGGCATTGACCCTGGATTCGAATACGCACCAGGCAGCGCACGCTTGCGCAGTGCGATACCGCCAGAGCGGCCCGATCCGCCGCTCCGTGGGAGTACAGGGGGTGAGGGTTTGCCAAACAGGCGCCCGAGCGATCCGTTGCCACCGCCGAGGCATTTGGCGGCCTCTACGCTGCTGGACAAGGGATTGACGCCCGAAGCGTATGCACAGGCTTTTCTTGAGCCTCTGGGGGCCACGTTGGATCAACCGGCCATCGTGCGCGATGTCATTGGCGAGCGGCTGGTGGTTGGTCGGGAGCTGTTCACTGATGTGAAGGGCAATCTCAAAGCTGATAAGTTGGGGCGTGGCCCATTCATGGGCGTGCTAGCGAAAGCCTTGCTGGAGCCCGATGAGATCTGGGTACGCCTGGAGTGGCTACACACAGCTCAGAAGGCGGTAGTGCGCCGCCGCTATGTGGCGCAGTTTGTGATCGAAGGTGAAGAGGTTCCTTCGTTGGCAGTTTTTGAGTCTGGTGCGGATGGATGGACGGGGGTGACCACGTTTCACGGCACGACACAGGAGACCGACTTGTGGCGCATTGGCGTGCGCCTGTACCAACGGGCAGCCAAATGACAGGCAAAAAAAAGCCAGCGCTGTGCCACTCGCTGGCTCGACCGGATGCAGGGTCGGCTGGCCTGGCACGGCCGTCTCACCCGATGAACTGCCCACATTGTAGGAGATTGATTCCATGACAGGAACCCATTTCAATGTTGCCGTCGAGATGGCCGAAGTGCGCGCCATGCTGAACCGGCTGGGGAAGGCCGGCACGGACGATCTGATGCCTCGCCTCGGTGAGTATCTGCTCAAGTCAACACAAGGCCGATTCAAAGATCAAAAGGCTCCGGACGGCGCGCCGTGGGCCAAGTTGAGCCCCACGTACGCCAAGCGAAAGAAGTACAACCAGAACAAGATACTGACGTTGCGTGGCTATCTGCGTTCAGGTATCCGATACCAGGTCACCGGACCGGCCGAGGTGGAGGTGGGGACGAATGCCGTGCAAGGAGCGATCCACCAGTTTGGCGGGACGATTGCGCACAAAGCCCGGACCGCAAAGGTACGGTTCCGCACCGATGCAAAAGGTGAGCTGTTGCGAAGTGGATTGATGAACGGCAGCGCCCTGATCTTCGCCGCCAGACGACATAAGCGGGCCGCTGAGCGCCAGGTGGACATTCCTGCGCACCAAGTAACTATTGAGGCGCGGCCATTCCTGGGTATCAGCGCCGAGGACAGCAAGCAAATCCAAGAGATTGCGCAGGACTGGTTCGTAAAGCGTAGCAAAGGCTGAGTTCTTCAACCCGGTCGGCATGCGAGTTTTGCAAAAAGTGAACGAAATGGAGGTATGACCATGAAACTGATCATCAAGGCAGCGTTGGCAGTTGCGGTAGTGATTGGCGCTGTAGCCGTCTATTGGGTTGCAGAATTCGTACACGTACTTGGACGGATCTCGTGACCGCCGCCGCCAACCGCCCCGCCGTACCTGGTCTACGCGTCGCATTGCCCGATAATCGGCCCAAAAAGCGACCCGGCCGCCTATTTTCGTAGCACGAAAGTAATTTTCTATTTCCGGCCCACCAAGACCCACTACTGCCCGGAAAACCCCACGTTTATCTCACTGGCCCTCGTGGAAATATCTCACCTCCCTTCAGCCTGGTGCAACTGGACTGGCTGGCCGACCGCTACCCGGCACAACTCTCCGGTGGCCAGCGCCAGCGCATTGCCCTGGCCCGCGCCCTGGCGGTGGAGCCCAAGGTACTGCTGCTGGACGAGCCCTTTGGGGCGCTGGATGCCAAGGTGCGCAAGGAGTTGCGCCGCTGGCTGCGCCGCCTGCACGACGACCTGCATGTGACCAGCATCTTTGTCACACACGACCAGGAAGAGGCGCTGGAAGTGGCCGACCGCGTGGTGCTGATGAACAGTGGCAAGGTGGAGCAGATTGGCTCACCCCAGCAGGTGTGGGAACACCCCGCCAGCCCCTTTGTCTATGGCTTCCTGGGTGACGTCAACCTGTTCCACGGCCGCGCCCATGAAGGCGAAATGCGCATCGGCGCAGACCAGCACGGCGTGCGGCTGGACAGCCCCGAGCACAGTGGTGCACGGGACGCCAAAGCCTTTGCCTATGTGCGTCCGCATGACCTGGAGGTGCGCCGCTATGTGGCTGGTGACAGCCAGGGCAGTGGACCGCGCGGCATCCCCGCCAAGCTGGTGCGCGCCATTGCGGTGGGTCCAATCGCGCGGCTGGAGCTGTTACCGCTGGACGCATCCACCACGGGCAGCAGCGACCCCATCGAAGCCCATCTTGCAGCGCAGGAATATGCGGCTCTGGCCTTGCGGGAAGGCGACACCGTGTTGCTGACTCCGCGCAAGGCCCGCGTGTTTGTGGACACGGGCGTGGACGATCCGGCCCTCTCGATCTGAGGGCAGGCGGCGGGGTTTAGAGGTAGTAGGCCTCGACCTTGCCCTTGAGCTTGATCAGCAGGGGCTTGCCCTTGCGGTCCAGCGTCTTGCCGGCCGGAACC